>SKRE01000024.1 GCA_007118655.1 Clostridiales bacterium
ATCCCACCTTTCTCAACCCTCTAACAATCCTTTTCCCGACATCAATAACGGACACGAGTGGAATTGAAAAACAAAAAATACCGACCGTGACAGGTCGGTTACGCTAGTGACTCAATTTGACGAAAGCGTCCAACTACTCGTCAAACATCAAAGTCCCCATATAGTTGTTCCTTTTATACCCCGTAAGTTAATTAACAAACAATTATCTGGATATTTAATAAAAAATTTTAGCTAAAGAATTTGTAAATGCATATCGGCATCGACATCAATCATTCCGATCATATTAAAACAGGATATCAGGCCAGCTAAACCTCACAAGGAGACGGTGGCTTTGTGAGGTAGCAATGCAAAAGTGTAGAGCATATAATTGATCTTTTTTTCTGATTATAAGAGTACTGAAACCGACAATCATATTTGAAGAAAATTCGATAAATAGTTCTCCATAATTTGTTATAAGTCTCAATTTAGAGTTCATTATTTAGAATTATGTTGCTAGATGAACCAAATAAATGCTGTTATTATATGGAAATATCACAACAGAACCGTCCCTCGTGAGGGTTCTGTTTACCAGCCACGACAGACGGTTGGTTGAAAACGTTGCCGATGTAATTTATGAGATAAAAGACTCGAGAATTACAGAAGTGAGAAAAGATGTTACCAATTGACGGAAAAATGGGGGTATTGTATGATTATGACAAGTATATATAAATGGGTTACTTTAAGGTAACCGTGGAAAAAATATTTGAATTCATGGAAAAGGGAGATGGGAGCGATGTACCATAGTAAACCACTGACCAAGGATAATTGGGATGATTTTGAAAAGCTATTTCAAAAGCATAAAGGAGTACGAGGCGGATGTTGGTGTACCTTTCATCAGCTTCCGTCTTCAGACTATATCAAAATGAGTCGGCAGGATCGAAAATATTATCACCGAAAGCGGGTGGAAGAGCATATCGCTACGGGTCTTATTTTGTATGAGGATCAAAACCCCATCGGGTGGTGTCAATTTGGCAGAGGAGATATTTTTGAACAGCTGAATCGAAATCGAGCGTATAAAAAGTTGGATAAGGAAAAACAAATGACACCTGATTGGCGCATCACCTGTATCTTCATTGACAAGGACTACCGGAGAATCGGTCTTTCTTCCGTTATATTATCAAAGACCCTGGAAATGATTCGAGATTTGGGAGGGGGAATAGTGGAGGCTTTTCCCTTCGATTTGGAGAGTTCCGATAAACCGAACTATAACGGTTCGGTACCCATGTTTGAGCGGGAGGGTTTTGAAAAAGTAGCCAGACTGGGAAAAAATATTCAGCTGATGCGTAAAAATATCGAAAAGTGATTCGATGAGAGGTCTGATGAGGGGGAACGTTTTACCAAAATCTACTGGTTGGTAGGGGAACTTTTCCCTTAAGCTTTCCGTCTAATTAATATGGAGGTGCAAGGCCATGAAAAAGTTGATGTTATCAGCGCTTCTGATGGTTCTAATTGTAAGTATGGGACTTGTTGGATGCGGGTATGACGGGAATAACGAAACCGATAGTACAGTGGAGCCTGAAGAATATGAAGCAACCGAAAGAGACGGAGACTTTGAAGTTACAATCGAAGTAGATGGTAAGGATAATGACCTGTCTGTCGCTGCAAGCATTACGTATCTGGGGGATGAAGATACCATTGATATCTATCATGGAGGAAGTATTTTTTATTTCAATATATATCAGCAGGACGGAGATTTCCAGTACTTAGGAGCGATGGACGCCCAACTGCACAGTACGAAGCTTGTACAAAACGAACCCCACAGGGTTGAAATTCACTATCCTATCCTGGAAGAGCTGGAGCCAGGAACATACGAATTTGAAGCAGAAGCCGTATTTTCTCTGGATGAGGAGAATATAGCGGATTCGACGATCAATCTTCCGGTTAGTGTAATAATCACCACAGATTGATTCGGAAAGACCGACGAATAGTACTCGACTGCGGGTACTATTTTTTTGGTTTCATCCATGCATACCATTTATATACCGGGGTAGATATAAAATAACAAATAGGTTTTCAATAAACGCAAAATGCAAAATAGTTATCGTCAATATAAGACAGTTTAATTCGGTGGTTGAAAAGTAATTTGAAGGAGGGATCTTATGGCAAATATCGTTGTTTTTCATTCGGTTCTGGGGATTCGACAAGGAGTAGTGGAGTTAAAAAATTATCTGGAGGACCATGGGCACCGGGTATTTTGTATCGACTTATATGACGGACGTTCCTTTGATGACATGGATGAAGCTTTTAAATTCTTTGAAGGGATCGGCATTAAAGGCTTGATGGAGCGGACCGTGAGTTATACGAAAGAGGTTCCCGATGATGCTTTTTATATCGGTTTTTCCAACGGGGGCGCTTCGGCGCTTCTTCTTGCGGGTACAAAGCCGGGGGCTAAGGGGTGCATAATGCTACACGCTGCTCTGCCGATCCATGCATTTGGTATCGAAAAATGGCCGCCAAAGGTACCTGTAGAGGTTCATTATGCCAAGGCAGACCCATGGAAGGAAGAAGAGGAGATCAGCGCTTTTGAAGAGGATGTGAAGAAAAGCGGTGCCTCCTATGAATACTATGAGTATCCGGTGGAAGGACATCTTTTTACCGATCCTTTATTGCCGGAATATGACAAAGCATCTGCAGATTTACTATTGGAAAGAGTTTTGAATTTTATAGAGGGAAACGGATAAATACCGGCTGATCCGTTATTCGGTACTCATCAACACGCCGCTTTTACAAACGGACATATCCGTGCAGCGGCTAAGATCAAAGCAACAGGGCCTCTTTTTACCTTGATTCAGCTTAGAACAGGTCACCTCAATGCGTCGCGTACGGGTTTCAGGATTATTGGTAAAGCGGATCCAACGGATCCATTCCCACTGTGCCCGGGGTGTGATGCTGTTAAACTGTGAAGTAAGATTCGAGGAAATTAACGCTTCCTCTAAATCATAAGGAACCTTCGGCACCGGCCATTTTTCCATGGGCTCTACGATAGAAACCAACGGGTCCTCCGGTCGGATTGATAATTCCTGTATTAAAGTATCCCCCAACTTAAACCAATGGCTTCCCCGGCCATCGGGTTCAAGCTCGGTTTCAAAATATATCCCATTGACGGTTCCGTTAATCATAACCATCCCCCGGGAAGGAAGCTTGTTATCGGCGATTTCAGGGATTCGAAGGATGGGGTGGGATTGAACATTTTTGATTGTTGATTCAAAGCGAATTTCAGCCATTTTAATCCCTCCGATTTATAGATAAATAGTTTTCTAATCTGACTAGTGAATATATACCCCTTTTAATATCGAATAATTCATATATGCTCTCGCGACACAAGTACACTGCATTTCCTGTGACGGGTATAGGAAAGGTTTATAAAGACCGCAATCTATAAGAAATCTGTATTCATTGCGATGATATAATAAACTTAAGGACAATTGAATCTAAAGCAGTTAAAGCATCGGTAACGCATTTACGGAGTTAACTTCCGGTAAAGATATTGATCCTGAGGGGTACTGCGTGGAATGGTATTACAATGAAGATGATGTAAAATGCATGATTCGATTACAGGACGAACAGTAAATTCAGGATAAATAAAGGAGCGGGTGAGGATGAGGAAGGTTATTGTGCTAAGTTTTATTACCTTGGACGGAGTAATGCAGGCACCGGGCGCACCGGATGAGGATCTTTCTGGAGGATTTTCCTATGGAGGTTGGACGGTACCTTATTTTGATGAGGCATTAGGGGAGGTTATGGACCAACAGTTGAAGCCTCCTTTTGAATTACTTCTTGGGCGAAAAACCTATGACCTCTTTGCTTCCTATTGGCCCAACCACCGGGAGGAAGGTATTGAGTTCAACAAGCCAACAAAATATGTGGTTTCCCATCAGGACCGGAACTTAAGCTGGGAGAATTCCGTACTTTTAAACGGTAACGCTGTTGAGAGTATTCAAAAGCTGAAAAATACCGAGGGACCGGACTTACAGGTTCATGGAAGCGGAGAGTTGGTTCAGACTTTGATAAAACATCATCTGGTGGACGAACTGTGGTTAAAGATTTTTCCGATAATTCTTGGTACCGGTAAACGATTATTCCATGAAGGAACTCCACCGACTGCTTTTTCCCTTAAAAAATCTTCCGTAACACCGAAAGGTGTTATTATTGCCGATTATGTGTTGTCCGGCCAAGTAAAGACCGGCTCATTCTAATGTAAGGAGGGTGTAAAATGATTGGAGTAGAAATTGATTTTATCGTTCCTGACAGTTTAAAAGCGCTGGAGCTGTATGAAAAGATTTTTGATCTTAAACGAATCGAAGTGACGGATTTTCCAAAAGGGCAAAATGAAGTGGTTTTTTCATTGTATGACGTGCGGTTTCATATGCTGGATGAAAATCCTGAAATGATGATGGTAGCCCCGAAAGCCGATGATCCGAAACCCATATGGTTTAATATCATGGTGCCGGATATAAAGGAAACCTATCAAAAGGCGATGGACGGCGGTTGTGAAGAAATCCAGCCGATTACGAAATTGGAAGACTTCGGTGTGTCCAATGCGATCTTCAGTGACCCCTACGGTTATATCTGGATGCTTCATGAAGTGCACCGGGAAGTAAGCTTTGAAGACCGTAAAAAGATTTTTGAAGACAATATAAAAAGGAGTGCGGAGCATGGAAGGAATCAATAAAATTATGACCCATCTGTGGTTTGACAAAGAAGCTACCGATGCTTTTTTACAGATGAAAAAATTTGATCTCGAAGCGTTGAACAAGGCTTATCGGGGAGAATAAAACAAGATCCCGAGGAGAATAAAACAAGACCCCAAGGAGGATTAACCATGGAAAATTTAAGAAAATATGGAGAGAAACCTTTCAGCATAGCGGTTTTACATGGGGGTCCCGGTGTCTCCGGTGAAATGGCTCCGGTAGCAAAGAAGCTATCATCCCTGTCGGGCATTCTTGAACCCTTTCAAACAGAAATTACGATTGATGGTCAGGTGGAGGAATTAAAAGAGGTTTTAACAAAACATGGAACTCTTCCGGTAACCTTAATCGGGTTTTCCTGGGGGGCATGGCTGAGTTTTATTTTTGCTGCAAAATATCCTTCATTGATCAAAAAGATCATACTTGTAGCCAGCGGAGCATTTACCGAAGAGTATACCTCAGTACCCATGGAAACACTCCTGCGTCGACTGGACAAGGAAGAAAAAGAGGAAGCGAAATCGTTAATGAATATATTGAGTGATGCAAATGAAAAAAAATCGGAATAAAGAGTTTGCGAGATTTGGAGCCTTAATGTCTAAGGCAAACGCATTTGATCCTATATCGTCGGGATTTCAAATTGAAAACCTGAATTTCCAACAGGAAATTTTTACGAATATCAGGAAAGAAGCCGCTGCATTAAGAAAAGCCGGTGCGTTACTGGCATTAGGAAAGAAAATCGAATCTCCCGTCGTCGCAATCCATGGGGAGGACGATCCCAGTCCCTATAAAGGTGTAGAGGAGCCCTTATCTCAGACCCTTAAATCCTTTGATTTCATTTTGTTAAAACACTGTGGTCATAAACCTTGGATTGAGAAAGATGCAACAAAAGAATTTTTTCGAGTTCTTGAGAAAGAATTAAACTGAAGAATCAAAGGAGGGAAAACCCATGAAAGTAACCGCTAAACACAATGAGCGTATGGCAAAGATGACCTTTGCATCGGTATATCCCCATTATATTAC
>SKRE01000195.1 GCA_007118655.1 Clostridiales bacterium
AAAAAAATATTTTGAATAAATGCAAATTCCATAAAATAAAATGAACTTCTTTCCACTTTTTTCGTTTCATTAATAAAAGAAACAGGAGGCGGATTTTATGATTCAGGAATTTTTCGGAAATCTGGAAACCATGGAAATTGTTTTAATCATTGTACCCTTAGTGGTATTGGAACTGGGTTTAAAGGTTTTATGTTTTTCCATCATCGGCAATCGGGGGGTTCGAAACCTATCGGAACTTTGGTGGATCGCCATTGTGCTCTTGGTAAACACCCTGGGTCCCATTGCTTTTTTAATATTCGGACGAAAGGAGCAGTAAAATGATACAGGTTAAAAATTTACAAAAACAATTTGGAAAACATCAAGTCCTGAAGGGCATCGATTTTACCATTAATCCCGGCGAAATCTATGGATTCCTCGGGCAGAACGGCGCGGGCAAAACCACCACCATGAATATCCTGACGGGACTCACCTCTTATCGGGAAGGAAACATCACCATTGACGGACTGCCCCTGCAGGGAAATATCGAAAAACTTCAAAAAATCATCGGCTATCTTCCTGAAGACCCCCAATTTTACCCCTATATGAAGGGTATTGAATACCTGGAGTACATCGGTAAAATCAGCGGATACAATCGGGAAGACATTGACAAAAGAAACCGGGAACTTTTACAGCTTGTGGACTTAACCGAAGCCTCCACCCGAAAGATCGGAGGGTACTCCCGAGGCATGCGGCAGCGCCTGGGGCTTGCGGTTTCGGTTTATAACCATCCGAAAATCCTTTTTCTTGATGAACCTTCCTCCGCCCTGGATCCCCAGGGAAGAAGAGAGCTTTTGGATATTATCCTTGGACTCAAGGATGAAAACACCACGATTTTTCTGTCCACCCATATTTTAAGTGATGTGGAAAAAATCTGTGACCGTATTGCGATTCTCCATGAAGGAACCATCCATTTGGAAGAAAGCTTGGAAACCCTTCAGGAACAATATCTTCAGCCGGTCTATGAAATTCAGTGGGAAGGCAATTGCAGTGCGCTTAAAGACCCCTTACTGCAGCAGTCCTGGGTGGATAAAATCAACATCAATAACAACCATATGACCCTATACGTTCATGATCGAAAAAAAGCCCAGGGTAAGCTGTTGGAAGTCCTCAGTGAATTTTCTTTGCCGATTATTTCTTTGTCCCTGAAACGCTCCAGTCTGGAGGATATTTTTGTAAAGGTGGTGAATGGAAAATGAAAAACTTTTCCGCGTATTTTAAAAAAGAATTCCTGGAAAATCTTCGAACCTATCGACTGTTGATCCTGATCATTGCCTATATTCTCTTCGGGCTGATGGAACCGATTATGTACCGAATGCTTCCCATGATTCTTGAAAGCGAAGGCTTCGACCCTGCTATGATGGGGATGATGGATACCTCCCAGCAGGGACTTCTTCGAAGTTATATGGGCAACCTTTCCCAGATCGGGCTGATTGTGGTCACCCTAACGATTATGGGAACCCTTGCCCAGGAGCTGCAGCGAAAATATTGGATTCTCCCCCGAAGCAAAGGAGGCAATGCCACGGCCCTGGTTTTGTCAAAATTCCTCCTGTACAGCACCGGACTTGTGGTTGCCACCCTTTTAGGATTTATGGTAAACAACTTTTACGGCCGGGTGCTCTTTGAATACACCGGTCTCCAACTGTGGGGAGTGATCCAAAGCGGTTTGCTTTTTGCCTTGTACTGTATTTTTCTTTTATCCCTTTTGTTCTTTTTAATCAGCGTCATCCAAAAAGGAATTCCTTCCGCACTGTTGACACTGTTTGTTTCTTTTCTGGTTTTTCCCCTGTTGAATAATTTTAGTGCCTTGCAAAATTTCCTCCCCTACGGTTTAATAGAGGAAAGCGCCAAATTTTTCTTTGACTGGTCATCCCTGGCCCCGGTGCTGGGAAGCACAATTTTCTTAACAGCCCTGTGCCTGTTCGGAACCATTCGACGGATAAAAACCATGGAAATTCTCTAAAATGAAATTGCAAGGAGGTAGTTATGCCAATTAAAAGATCTTACGCCAACCTGCCCACGAAAATTGAAAAGCTTGATCGGTTAAGCAAATCCTTAAGGGGTCCGGAAATTTATATCAAACGAGACGACCAAACGGGAATAGAGCTCTCCGGGAATAAAGTCCGAAAACTGGAATACTTAATGGAGGAAGCCCTGGGCCAAGGGGCCGATGCCCTGATTACCTGCGGTGCAGTTCAATCCAACCACTGTCGGGCCACCGCAGCCCTGGGGGCCAAACTGGGTATTCCCGTGTATCTGGTTTTAAAGGAAAACCGGAAACCGGAGATGATGGGAAATTATTTGCTGGATCATCTTTTCGGCGCAACTATTCATCGGATCAGTGAATCCGATTATCAGCACCGCCGGGAAGAAATTCTGGAAAACCTGGGAAATGAACTGAAAAACAAAGGAAAAAACCCCTACATTATTCCCGAGGGGGCCTCTAACGGTCTCGGTTGTTTGGGCTACAGCGATGTGATTCAGGAAATTCAGAAGCAGGAAAAGTCTTTAGGCTTTTCCTTCGACGCCGTGGTTGTGCCTACGGGCTCAGGCTCCACCTTAGGGGGATTGATTTTAGGAAAGGCGATGTATGACTACCCCGGTGAAATTATCGGCTTTAATATCGCCGCCGACGCTGAAACCTTTCAGCACCGGATATCGCTTCTCCTTCAAGAAGCGATCACTTACCTTGATTCCAATTCTCCGGATTCCGACCATCCCCTGTTCTCTCCCGGGAACATTCGAATTATTGACGGCTATGTGGGAGAAGGGTATGGGAAGAGCCGAGCCGTGGAGTGGGATTTCCTGGAGCACATTGCCGCGTCCGAGGGCATTCTCTTGGATCCGGTTTATACAGGAAAAGCGCTGTATGGTTTGACGGAGGAAATAAAAAAAGGAAGCTTCCATGGTTCACAAAGGATCCTTTTCATTCATACCGGCGGGGTTTTCGGACTTATACCACCTTCAAACCTTCCACGGTAAGCTGTTTCCATTTAAACAGCTGTGCAACATCGATACTGATCGTTTCCTCCTCTGCCTCCGCTTTTTTGCTGAGGTAGAGGGGAATGCCCTGGATTTCATACTTTTCATAGTCTTCCAGACTATCTTTGCCGTCGCTAAAGTCAATCACGGGAACATAGCGAAAGCCGCTGTGGCATCATCCTTTTTTTTCGTATCGAATGATCACCGGTTTTCCCATGCTTAGAGCGTATTCTTTCGCTTTTTCGCTTATTTCAATTTTCACAGGTCTCACCTTCTTTTTTCAAATTCTTTATGAGAATTACTGTCTGTATAATCATTGATACCCATATAATCAATTGCCATTGATTATATGGGTATCTTTTTATTCCACTTTTGCATTTTTTTGATTTCTGGTAATTGCTTCACCGCAGTAACTGCAGTACACCGCTTTTTCTTCCACCTTTTCTCCACAGTGGGGACAATTTTCTTTCTTCTTGATAATCCGGGTGACCACCAGATAAATCAGTAAATTGGTCGGGGTGTTCAGCAGTCCGAAGATCCCCCAAATCCAGGGATATTCCTTTCTTTTTTTCGCGTCATAAAACATCCAGGAACCTTGTAAGAGCAATACAATGCCCAGCAGCACCCACAGTATTGCCGGAACTTCCGTCAAATCATGAGCCATAGGAATCACGTCCCTGCCGTCGTTTTTTTTCAAAGGCTCCCAGAATTGGAACTATCAATGGAAATATTAAAAGTCCTGCCAGTTGTACCTGAATAAAGGAAGGTCCCACATCATAATAAAACAGACTGCCCATGGCGGTAAGAAGAAATAACGCCACCGCGGGAAAAGCTCCCAGGTCTTTTAAAAAACTTCTCTTCTCCTTTTTTTCTTCAACCCGTATCCTCTCTTTTCGAACTTGATCCTCCAGGGCTCGAGTGAATGACTCCGATGCTTGAAATTCCAGAGGTATCCTCGGAAGGTCCTTTTCTATTTTCAACAGCTTGTTATAATAGTTCCCGCATTCCCTACATTGTTGAACATGATCAGCATCCCAATTCTTTGTTCCTTCTTCTTCGTAAAACCAGTCCAAGATTTTATATTGGGTTTCCCTACATTTCGAATCCATCCAACCCCTCCTTTTCCATAGCTTGTCGAATCTCCTCAATACTGTTATGTAATCTGGAACGCACGGTGCCTATGGGACACTGTTCAATCTCCGCAATTTCCTTATAGGAGTATCCGTAATAATGCTTTAAGATAAATACGCTGCGTTTTTCCCGACTGAGACTTGCTAAACATTCTTTCATTTTATCCACGGCGAAGGTATTCATCACTCCCTCTTCCAGACTCGGTCCCTTTCTTTCCCGGATCCCGCCGGAAGCCGACTGATACTCTTCAAAACTTCCTTCCCTTTTGTTTTTCCGCAAATAATCAAAGTAAAGATTTTTTCCAATCACAATTAACCAGGTACTGAATTTCCCTTGGGGTTCATAGTCCTGAATCTTTTTAACCGCTTTAAACAAGGTCTCCTGGGTAAGGTCCTCCGCCAGCTCTTTCTGCAGGGTAAGTTTGATTAAATAGCCCTTCAGGATCGAGTAATTATCCAAAAGCAGTTGATTAAGCGCCGGGTTATGGCCCGCTTGCGCTTTTTTTATTAATTCCCGTTCCGTCATATTACCCTCTCCCTAAATATAACGTATCCGCCGGCAAAAAGTTCATTTTAAAAGAAGACAGAAGAACACAGGAGAGGACAGGGGGACGGAGTAATTGTCCTTCAATCAAAAGAGGACAATTACTCCGTCCCCCTGTCCTCGGTCCCCCTGTCCCCGTCCCCCGGTACTCCTTGTAATCTCTACAGGTTTAGTCCCTTAATTGCTTTGAGGATTTTTTGATTCAGTTCCTCTATCACATCCCGGTGTTTTTTTTCGGGAACCGCAGTGATGGGTCCTTCCGAAGGAAGATACAGACACCGGTTTACTTCCAGTTGAATCCAAGGCACGCCCTTTTTCATTCCGAAATACCGGGTAATGTAGCCGCCGGAGAAGGGTTCGTTCATTTTCACGCTTCCTTTTCCAAATTCCCCTTCCAGGGATTCCTTAAAGGAGTCTAATAATTCCGTCGGTGCACTGAGGGGCTCTTGTAGCAGCTCCCCTCCTTTTCCCCCTCGATTGCTGATACAAAACAGGGGTCTTTTCTCTGCGGTTTTATCAAAGGGATTTTCCGGAAGCATGCTGTGGCAGTCGATCCCAAGTTTGATTGCGGGATTATTCAAGGCATCGGAAATCTTTTGGTAATAAGGGTTATAGTATTTTAAAATTAATAGGTTTCGGTACTCCTCCCCCAAACCCTCAGGGTTTTCCCACACGGGATTTAGAAATACGGATTTGGTTTTTACCACCCCGTCAAAATTTTCCGGCGGCAGATCATCGATTCCCCGATTTAAGTCCAGGACCGCACGGGGCACTTGGGTTTCCACCAATTCCAATACCGCTTCTTTAAAGTCATATATTTCCCGGGTCCAGGTATCCCCGTCCCGTAAAACTTCCTGCTCCTCCAGTTGAAAGAGCCCCTGAACTTCCTTCGGCACCCGGGTTCCCCCATGGGGTATGGATATGATTACCGGCAATTTTTTTCCTTTCATGACCTTTCCTCGCTTTCCGCTTCCAGCTGTGCAAAAACTAAATAGAACTTTGTAGTACGTTTTAGTACTTTGTTGTGCTTTGTTGTGCTTT
>SKRE01000040.1 GCA_007118655.1 Clostridiales bacterium
ACGACGGTCTCACCGGACTATATAACCGGATCTATTTGGAAAAAGAAATGGAGAGACTTGATACTGAGAGGCAGCTGCCTATGGGTATCCTCATGGCTGATCTAAACGGTCTTAAGCTGCTTAATGATACTTTTGGACATGAAGTGGGAGACGAAATGCTAAAAAAGACTGCTGAAATATTAAAAGACTCCTGTCGAAGTGAAGACCTTATCGCCCGATGGGGAGGAGATGAATTTGTGATCTTCCTGCCCCAAACCACAGAACATGAGATCAAAGCTATATACCACAGAATCGACGGGAAGTGCAAAGAAACCTATGTTAAAGACCTCTCTCTTTCACTGGCAGTAGGAGCTGCAACCAAGAAAAATGCGAAGGAAAGTTTGACAGAACTGCTAAAAATGGCGGAAGAGAATATGTATAAGCATAAACTTCAGGAAAGTCAGAAGCTGAAAAGTAATGTGCTAAGTGTCATGCTCAAAAAATTAGAATCAAAAAGTTTTGAGACAGAAGCTCACTACGCAGTCATGCAAAAAATCGCTCGCAGAATCGGCAGGAAAATAGGTCTTGAGCAGCTGGAATTAAAACGGCTGGAAGTGGTGATCGCCCTGCACGATATTGGGGAAATTACGGTTCCCGAGGAGATATTGAACAAGAAAACCCCTTTAACAGATGAAGAATGGGGCATGATCAAGAAACACCCTGAAACAGGATTCAGAATTGCACGGGCGATGGGCGATCCGGAAGAGGTTGCGGGAGAGATTCTCAGCCATCATGAACGTTGGGACGGCTCAGGGTACCCTCAGGGACTAAAGGGAAAAGAAATCCCTTTGCTAGCCAGAATAACCGCCATTGCCGATGCATATGAAGTAATGAATGCCGGGAGGCCATACAAAAGTGCCATGTCCAATAGGGAAGTGATTAGGGAGTTGAAAAGATGTGCGGGCTTCCAGTTTGATCCTGAATTGATAGAAGTATTCCTGCTTTTGCCGGAATCAGAAGGGGACAAAATTATCAAAATAAAGCCTAATAGGGATATTTAACAAAATCCCGGTTTGCCGCCGCCTCGGGCTCTCATCCTTCGATGGAGTTTGAGGCGGTTGTTTACTTAAGCAATATATAATAGGAAACATGCTAAAAAAGAGAGGAACGTGTAACAATAGATGAAATTACAATTGAACAAGCGCAAAATTATTCAGGGAGTGCTCATTTTTTGTGCGGTAATTATGGCCACGGCGGTCATAACTTTCACCGTATTAGTAGCGTGGGCCTATCAGGAGGATCTGAGTCAATTGGAAGACCCCCTTCCGAAGGCACTGATGATCTTTGACAAAAATGAAGAGGTCGTATCAGAACGATCTTCCGTCCAATTTAATCCGGTACCCTTATCAGATATTCCCAAGGAGTTACTGGCTGCTATAGTAGCTGTTGAAGATCAGCGGTTCTATGAACATTCAGGGGTGGATCTAAGGGGAGTTGCCCGTTCAGCTTGGCGAAATCTGCGTGCGGGCTCGATTGTTGAAGGGGGCAGTACCCTTACTCAACAATTGGCAAAAAACCTTTTTCTTACTTCTGAGCGGACCTATACCCGAAAATTCAAAGAAGTGGTAACAGCTTATCGAATCGAGGGCAAATATAGTAAAGAAGATATATTGGAATTGTATTTTAATCAAATCTACTTTGGGGAAGGGACTTGGGGCGTTCAAAATGCGGCCCAAATCTATTTCGGTAAAGATATCGAAGATATTAACTTATCGGAAGCCGCACTTTTAGCGGCCTTACCAAAGGCACCAACCCACTATTCTCCCTTTAAGAACGAAGAGAAGGCCCTGGAACGACGGAATCTGGTTTTGTTTTTACTCCATGAACAAGAGGTGATTAGTGAAAAGGAATACGATGATGCAGTAAAGGAAGAAATCATTTTGAGAGATCGGGAGTTAAGTGTTTTAAGAGGGAAGCATCCCAGTTATGTGGACCATGTGATAGAAGAAGCCATTCATACGCATGGCTTTGATGAGGCCCATCTTTTAACCGGGGGCTTAAATATTTATACGGAAATGGATCCGGTGGTGCAAAGCGCCATTGAAGCCACCTATGAAAATGACGCACTGTTTCCCGAAAACAGCGGGGAGGTCCTTCTTCAAAGTGCAGCGGTTGTCATCGATCCATCCACCGGCGGTATTCGCGGTCTTTTAGGAAATCGGGGGGATCACTATTACCGCGGCTTTAACCGGGCAACGGAGCTGAAAAGACAACCGGGTTCCGCCATAAAGCCCTTGGCTGTGTATGCACCGGCACTGGAAAATGGTTATAAATCCAGTTCAAAGCTAATTGACGAGATAACCGATTTTAACGGCTATGCCCCTAGGAACTATAACGACAGCTACCAGGGGACCGTTACCATGTATGAAGCCGTAATCCATTCGAAAAATGTAGCGGCAGTGGGACTACTGGATGAAATGGGAATAGATAGGGGGATTGATTTTCTGGAAAAATCAGGAATTTCAATGAATCCCGATGATCGAAACCTAAGCATCGCTCTTGGCGGCTTCACAAAGGGGGTTTCTCCCCTGGAAATGGCACAGGCTTTCAGTATGTTTCCTAATTTAGGGGAAATGAATGAAGCTCATATCATTACAAGAATCACTACGGACTCGGGGAAGGTTTTA
This sequence comes from Clostridiales bacterium, assembly GCA_007118655.1. GTDB lineage: Bacteria > Bacillota > Clostridia > Peptostreptococcales > T1SED10-28 > Isachenkonia. The sequence continues at coordinate 2,667 of SKRE01000040.1, forward strand.
TTGGAAGTTGCTGAAAAATCCGTGGAGGTCATGAAACCGGAAAATGCCTATAGTATGACCCAAATGTTAATGGGTGCAGTTCAAGAAGGCTCCGCAAAAAATGCAGCTCTGGACCGGCCAACCGCAGGGAAAACCGGCACGACTCAGTTGCCATCCAGCGAAGATTTTCGTGAGATGTCAGGGGTCAATGATGCCTGGTTTGTGGGATATACTCCGGAGTTGGTAACCGCGGTATGGATGGGTTATGATAAACCGGATCCGGAACATGTTATGGTTACCACCGGCGGGAATCATCCGGCAATAGTATTTCAGGCAATCATGTCCAAGTCTTTACAAGATACAAAGACTTCATCGTTCTCTAAACCGAAGAACTTCAAAGAAGAAGTAACGAAAGAAAAAGGGAATAAGAAAGAAGAACGAGGGACAATAGAGAAAGAAAAAGGCAACAAACCGGATAAAGATGATAATGAAAAACCGGGCAAAAATAAAAAACCGGGAAAAGGAAATAATTAGCTTATAATATCGTAACAGGATTAAAAAACAACCGCTTATTTCCATAGTATGGAAATAGGCGGTTGTCCTTTCTTTTTTGGAGTCCTTTGCAGTTTTACAATCCTATTGGAAGAAATTTCTATATCGTGCTAGCTTACCTTGACAACCGGTTATAAAAATATTCATAAAGATATTACTAAAACAGAGGATTTAGGGATGACAGTGTAGAATTAGTTAAGAAGGGTAAAATAAAGCGTAAAGAAATATAAAATGGAAAATAAAAGATCACAGGAAAATCTCTACCGAGGATATGATAGGAGCTGATTAACATGTACGATGTTACCATTATTGGAGGAGGCGTCATCGGTGCCTCGATTGCCCGGGAGTTATCAAAGTATCAGGCAAAAGTGCTGTTGATTGAAAAGGAAAAGGATGTATCTTTAGGCGTCACAAAAGCGAACAGCGGCATTGTTCATGGATGCTATGCCACGGAACACGGTACACTAAAAGGAGCGCTTGCGGCAAAAGGAAATATGTTGTTTAAGAGCCTGAACGACGAGCTGAATTTCGGGTACCGGCAAACCGGTGGGTTAGTAGCAGGGTTTACCGAAGAGGACGAAAAGCGGATTCGGGAACTTTATGATAACGGAATAAAATACGGAGAATCCCGGCAGGATCTTCAAATTATTGGACCAAGTAAAATCCGGGAACTCGAGCCCCATAGCAATCCGGATATTAAGATTGCACTTTATAGTAGAAATGTAGGCGTAACCTCCCCTTATGAAATGACCATTGCCCTAGTGGAAAATGCAATGACTAATGGCGTGGAAGTATTGTTGGGGAAAAAAGTACAGCGGATACAAAAACAGGAAGGCTATTTCATCGTAGATGCAGAGGGAAAACGAATAGAAACTAAGCAGCTGGTAAACGCCGCCGGACTTTATAGTGATGAGATCGCAAGGATGGCGGGTTTATCAAAGTATACAATTCTTCCGCGAAAAGGCCAGTACATTCTATTTGGAAAAGACCAAGGACATTTGGTGAACCATGTAATCTTTCAAGTGCCGAATGTCAAGGGAAAGGGGATTCTGGTTACCACCACCTACCACGGAAACTTTATGATCGGTCCCAATGCAGAGGAAGTAAGTGACCGGGCGGATCTCTCCACAACAAAAGAAAGCCTGCAGTACATAATTGATGCTGCCAGGCGTTCGATTCCTGGTTTTAAGCTGCAGCGGGCAATCACAACGTTTTCGGGTATCCGGGCTTCAATCAAAGAAAAAGATTTCGTCATCGATGGAGATATGGTTCAAGGGATGATTAATCTAATCGGTATTGACTCCCCGGGACTGACCGCTGCACCGGCTATAGGGAAAAAGGTCACCGAAATGCTTAGTCAAGGTGGTCTGAATCTCACACTAAAAGAAAATTTTACAGCATACCGAGCCCCTTTGGTTTTAAAAAAGTCAAAGGATTTCGATGGGTCCACGGAACATGAAGACCCGAAAAAGAAGATTGTTTGCCGTTGTGAAACCGTTACCGAGGCGGAAATTGTAGAGAGTTTTACTCGGGGACTTCCTGTAGAGTCCGTTCAATCCCTAAAATTTCGAACAAGAGCAGGGATGGGTCAGTGCCAAGGAGCTTATTGCGAAAAAAGGGTTAAAAAACTTATGCAGCAGGAACTTGGGATTCCTTACGAGGAGATCCCAATGAACAGCCACCGGGAAGAAATTGAGCTCAACAAAGTTAATATCACCGAGATTAGAAAAATGACCTAAAAGACCGGAACTTAATCATGTAATGGGGTGTTAATCAAAAGAAGGGGATATCATTTCCGTTTTTCACCATTCAAGTTGTGATTCCACCAATGATTACCCCTTCCTTTCTTTTAAGTTTTCTTGTTATGAAAAATGCCGCCAAACAGGATTTGAAGACCTCCAAAAATCACAAAGAAAACCATGAATTGCAAAAACATTTCGCTGAGACCTTCAAAATCCTCAATAAAATTTCGAAGAAGAATAAAAAAAACAGTAGCCATCAATGTGGTGAGTCCATATAATAGCCAATTTCTTTTTGTCCAATTTTTTCAACATAAAAACCGCCTCAGTTCTCATCAATTGATGGAGCCTTAGGCGGTTATCTTTTTCTTCTCATAGTTTTATTTTTATTAAGTTTTATAATATTATCCGAAGAAGTTACCATAGTAGAAGGTCTCCTTCGCCTTTTGGATATCTTTTTCAACTTCTCTATGATTTAAGATCTGAGCTACTTTATCATGGGCTTTGGTAAAAATCAATGTAAGTTTTCGGTTATTTGCTTTATCAATGGTAACATTAAAGGTTTCATTTTGTGCTTGTAAGGTTTTTTCCATTTGTTCTCCCTCCTTTATCTGTTCGATTTTTGCGGTAATGGTTTCAAATCCATTTATTTCTAAAATGTTTTCCAATGTAATCGCTCCTTTTTTTATATTTTATGTAGCCTTTGATCTTGTCTATATTATAGTATGGATGCTAAAGTGAAATAACCGTCTAAGGACTTCTTTTAAGT
>SKRE01000175.1 GCA_007118655.1 Clostridiales bacterium
ATGCCCAGTTTTTTCCGACCGGCGTTCACAATGGTGTTGAAGGTTCCGTGGACAATCCCCTGAGGACCGATATACATCCATCCTCCGGCGGTCATTTGACCGTAATTGGCCACTCCCATTTGCTCTGCGATATCCTGATCCTTGGTGTTATCAAACATCCCGATCATCAAGGAATTAGTAATGATCACCCTTGGGGCTCTTGGATGGGACTTAAACAATCCAAGGGGATGTCCCGATTCCACCACCAGGGTCTGATCCTCGGTTAATTCCTCCAGGTATTTTTTCAGCAGTTGATACTGCATCCAGTTCTGGCAAACCCGTCCGGTTTCCCCGTAGGTTACCAGTTCATAAGGATATAAGGCGATGTCAAAGTCCAAATTGTTATCAATCATTACCTGCATGGCTTTTCCGTCAAGGCAGTTCCCTTTATACTCTTCCACAGGTTTTCCTTTTATTTCACCTTCCGGTCTGAACCGGTATCCATATATTCTTCCCTTTGTCATTAGCTCTTCTAAAAACTCCGGGGCTAAGGTATCGTGCAGAGATTCCGGAACATAACGGAGGGCGTTTTTCAACGCCACCTCGGTTTGCTCCTTCGTTAATGTAAAACCTCGATTCGGAGCCCGTCGGATCCCCTCTTGAAAAATCGGGGCCTTCGGTAATTCCTTATCCAACTTTATGGTCATTGCCTGAGATACATCAAAATTACTACTCATCTAGGACCGCTCCTTCCTAAAATAATCCGATAATGGTTCCGTCTTGATCGATATCCATTTTTTCTGCAGAAGGTACTTTAGGAAGTCCCGGCATGGTCATTACATCACCGGTTAAGCAAACGATAAAGCCTGCCCCTGCCGATACATTTACTTCCCGTACCGTAACATCAAATCCTGTGGGTGCGCCCAGTAAGGTTGGATCATCACTTAAAGAGTACTGCGTTTTTGCCATACAAATCGGAAGTTTATCCAGTCCGATTTCTTCTAGCTTTTGAATCTGCTTTTTCGCTTTCCCGGTAAATACCACGTTGTCTCCGCCGTAAATTTCTCTAACGATGGTTTCAACTTTTTCCGGAATGGATTTTTCTATATCGTATAAGGCTTTGTAGTTTGCTTCCCCTTTATCCACAATGCTTACGACTTTTTCAGCCAGTTCAATTCCGCCTTCTCCACCTTTGGTAAACACTTCGGATAACGCCACGTCCACACCCAGCTCATCGCATAGAACTCGTATGGCTTTGATTTCTTCATCCGTGTCTGTGGGGAATTTGTTAATGGCTACTACTGCAGGTAAACCAAACTTTCGGATGTTTTCCACCTGTTTTTTCAGATTAACAAATCCGGCTTTTAAAGCCTCTACATTTTCTTCCTGCAGATTCTTCTTGTCCACGCCGCCGTGCATCTTCAGTGCTCGAATGGTACCGACAATTACTACGGCATCAGGCTTCAATCCGCCGTATCGGCATTTGATGTCCAGGAATTTCTCTGCACCGAGGTCTGCGCCGAATCCAGCTTCGGTTACTGCATAATCCCCAAGCTTAAGGGCCATTTTGGTTGCCATAATACTGTTGCATCCGTGGGCAATATTGGCAAAAGGTCCCCCATGGATAAATGCCGGGGTGTTTTCTAAGGTTTGCACCAGGTTCGGCTTAATGGCATCCTTTAATAGTAATGCTAAGGAGCCCTGAATGTTCAATTCTTTTGCCAGAACCGGCTGGTTCTTTCTTGTGTACGCTACCACAATGTTTCCCAGTCGTTCTTTAAGATCCGCAAGGCTGTTGGCCAGGCATAAGGTTGCCATGATTTCCGATGCAACAGAGATCATAAAGCTGTCCTGTCGGGTAAAGCCGTTTCCTTTTGGTCCAAGACCCACCGTAACATCCCGCAGGGCACGATCGTTCATATCCATTACCCGCTTCCAAACAATTTGCCGCATATCGATATCCAAGGTGTTCCCGTGATGTATATGGTTGTCAATTGCTGCGGATAACAGGTTATTTGCTGCGGTGATGGCATGCATGTCTCCGGTAAAGTGAAGGTTGATGTCTTCCATGGGAACCACTTGGGCGTATCCGCCACCGGCTGCTCCCCCTTTAACTCCGAAAACCGGTCCTAGGGAAGGCTCTCGAAGGGCAATAGCGGTTTTCTTTCCGATTTTATTCAGTGCCTGTCCTAATCCTACGGTAGTGGTAGATTTTCCTTCTCCTGCAGGGGTAGGGGTGATGGCTGTTACCAGAATTAATTTGCCGTATTCTTCCTTCTCCAGCCGGTCAAATAAATCAAGAGATACCTTGGCTTTATAATGGCCGTACATCTCCAGTTCATTACTGTTGATTCCTGTCTCCTCCGCGATCTCAGAAATATACTTCATTTTTGACTGTTGTGCAATTTGAATATCAGTTAACATTTTACCTCATCCTTTCTTTATTGTGATAATATTATGATATATTTCCACCGTCAATTTTACGTCTAAAAAAAACACGCTGAATTACTTTTTATCAGCGTGTTTCAATACTAGACTTTGATATTTTTTTCATTATGTGTTTTTCTGCAACCGGAATTATCATCCCTTATACATACCGATTTTGACGAATTTTCTCCGCCAGATTCTCCATTTTTCGGAACCGATGATTGACGCCGGATTTTCCCACAGGAGGATTCATCATTTCTCCCAATTCCTTTAGACTTGCATCTTCATGTTGAATTCGAAGTTTCGCCAACTCCCTTAGCGCTTCGGGAAGTTCGTCAAGACCAATGGTCCTTTGGATTAGGTGAATGTTTTCCAACTGCTTTACCGAAGCATTTACGGTTTTACTGAGATTTGCGGTTTCGCAGTTGACGATCCGATTAATGTTATTGCGCATCTCTTTTAAGATTCGGGCATTTTCCAGTTCCAACAAAGCATTATGGGCCCCGATGATGTTTAAGAGCTCCACAATCTGGTCCCCTTCCTTAAGGTACACCACCTGATATTTTTTGCGGGGCACAATTTTGGCATTGAGGCCAAAGGTATTCATCATCCTTTGAACGCCCAGGGCTACCTCAATTTCATGAGCTGCAAATTCCAAGTGGTAAGTTTTTTCCGGAGCACTGACGGATCCCCCCGATAGAAAGGCTCCCCGAAGGTAGGATCTCTTACAGCAGCGTTTTTCGAAAATTTCATCCTTGGGAAAATGGACAAAGGTGTCTCCGGATCCATGATTTTTCAGCAATCCCAATCCTTTTATGATACTTTGGCTCCCCATTACATGGGTAATCACCATTAAATAATAATTGGATTTTTTAAAACTCGAATTTTTCCGTACTTTTATTTCCGGATTAATGGCAAATAGGATTTTAATCAACTTAAAGATCTTACGGGCCACCGCCGGATTTTCCACAGTAATTTTTAAATTAAATTTATCTTCCGTGCTATAGACCAGTTCCCCATTAAGACCGATTAAAGCAGCGAGTTCCGCTTTATTGCAGCAACTTTTCTCGGCTTCCAATCGTGCCAATTCTCCTTTGGTTTTTAAGGAAAAAGACATCTCATCACGTCCTTATTATTTTACATCCGTTTTTTATATAACCGGAGGCCTCGTTCAATAATACTCTTTTCATCCTGATATCGGGCCATATCCACCGCCTTGTCCTTATGGACGAAGATCGCCTCAATAAACCCTTCTTCTTTCTGAGGCATACAGTCTATGGAATTAGACTCCATTAAGTACCAGTGTACGGTTTTATATACCCGTTGGTCTTTGCTCCAGGAATTATGGTAGCTGTATTCTATTTTATCAATATACTCCATGGGCCGGGCCCTAACCTTTGCTTCTTCCAATACTTCCCGTTGTGCGGTTTCCTCTAAGGTCTCCCCGGACTCCACCTTTCCCTTAGGCAGTACATAATCTCCGTTGTATTTCTTTAATAACAACACTGCGTTTCCAAAGATCACAACGCCTCCGGCACTAATTTCTATACTCAATACTCTCCACTCCTTTACTTTTGTGGATGGTTTCATAGTATTTTACTTTAATACTCCTTATTATAGCATAATAATTTAAATCTTTAAAATCGATAAAAAAAGAGCACCGCGGATTTTGCGGTACTCCTTTAAGGGTATGCCAATAAACTTACACCTCTTTTTTTCTTCTCTTTGAGCGCCATCGGTTAAGCCATCGGGAACCTTTCTGTTCGTAGGCGCAGGAAAGAATCAGTCGTGAAAGCTCCAGGTTATTATGCCGTACATAGTCTTTTCGTATTTCCACCAAATCCTCCTCGAGAATTTTGATGTTTAAGTCGTTGAGTTTTACCCGATCCTCTTCGGTGATGGATACCAGCTCCGCCCCTTGTTTTTCGTATTTTTCTTTCACCTTTGTCGGCAGCGGTCCGCTGTTATTGGCTACAATCCAATCCAGATGAAGGTTTCGGTGATGATTCAACAATCCCTGGACATGATCGAATACCGAGTAATCGTCGGTTTCTCCCGGCTGGGTCATAATATTGGGAATATAGACCTTGGAAGCCTTGGTATTTTTAATTTTTTTGCTTAAACGTTCCACCAGTAAGTTCGGAATTATACTGGTATACAAACTTCCCGGTCCGAGGACCACCACATCCGCCTCCTCAATCGCCCGCAGGGCCTCACTGAGAGGTTTGGAATATTTGGGTTTAATAAAAACCCGTTGAATCTTGCTTTGATATTCCCGGCTTCTCAAGGGGATATCCGATTCTCCTTTAACCACCATGCCATTCTCCAACTTGGCATATAAGGTGATGTTCTCCAGGGATACGGGCAAAACCTGCCCGGTAACGGCTAAAATACTGGACATTTCCTTAATGGCATTTTCAAAATTCCCCGTGATTTCGTTCATGGAAGCGATGAATAAATTTCCAAAACTTTGGCCTTTCAGATTACCCTCTTCAAATCGATAATTCAAGAGCTTTTCCATGGTGGGCTCCATATCCGATAAGGCCAGGATACAGCTTCGAATATCCCCGGGAGGAAGCATCCCCAAGTCTTCCCTTAAAATCCCGGAGCCCCCGCCGTCATCGGCTACGGTTACAATGGCCGTAATATTTGAGGTGAATTTTTTCAACCCCCGAAGGAGGACCGAAAGTCCCGTGCCTCCGCCCACAACTACCACCTTGGGACCGCGAATCAAACGTTTCTGCATCAGAATCTGGCTTCGGATATCTTTTTTTGAAAAGGTTCTGATTTTCATATGGGTAAGAAAAAAAACAAGCATCCCCCGAAGGGAGAGTACGGCCATAAGCAGTCCCGCAAGCAGGAGCATGCCCTTTACGGGCAAGGTCAAATACGCATTGAGTCGGGTGAAAATTCCACTGAAAGCAGAGAGCATCATGGCAAACCCTAAAAATACAAAAAACAGATATTCCTTAATCCGCCAACCGGTTTTCAACATTTCCTTTACAATGACGGCCTCCTCCTCTCCGGATTTATTGATCCTGATCAGTTTTCCCCTTTATCTTAATCCCTATGTTTCTTTATCCCTATGTTTCTTAATCCCTATTTTTCTTTATCCCTGTGATGAATGGTGACCCGGTTTCCATCATTGGTCAATTCCTTAAAAAGTTTATTCACTAACGTAACCGACCGGTGTTTTCCTC
>SKRE01000061.1 GCA_007118655.1 Clostridiales bacterium
CCGGACCTGGCCGGCTTCAGATCTGGAAATGATGGAAGCCAGTATTCCTGAGTACATTGAAAATGTTCCTTTTCACACTTATTATCTGACCATGAGCGGTCATTTGCTATACAGTTTTGAGGGGAACAATATGGCTCTGAAAAATCGTGATGTTGTGTCCGATCTTCCTTACTCTACCCAAGCCAGAGCTTATTTAGCCACCCAGGTAGAACTGGACCGGGCGATGGAGTATTTACTGGATGAACTGGAAGAGCAGGGAATAGCAGAGAATACCTTGATTGTTATGAGTTCCGATCATTATCCCTACGGACTGGAACACGAAACCATCGAAGAGCTTCAGGGAGAATCCGTGGATCAGAACTTTGAGCTGTATCGAAACGCATTTGTCTTATACAACCCGGGAATGGAAGGGGAAACTTTTACGGAACCGGCATCCAGCTTGGATATCATGCCCACGGTATCCAATCTGATGGGATTGGAGTTCGATTCCCGTCTATTTATGGGCAGGGATTTATTTGCCGACACAAAGCCCTTAGTACTTTTTCAAAATCGCAGTTTTATTACGGACAAAGGAAGGTATAACGCAGAAACCGGTGAATTTATTCCGAAGGAAGGAGTAGAGGTGCCGGAGAATTATCAGGAACAAATTTCCAATCAAATCAGCGCGAAATTTTATTTCTCCGCAAGAATTCTTGACCTGGATTATTACAGTATCATTGAAAACGCCTTGGAAGAGTAGGTACGAGGATGAAGACTGTATGATATAGATGGTAAGATTAGGGTAGGAATTTAAAGAGAGATAATAATGAAAGGAGCTTGATTATGGAAAAAACCTTTAAAGCACTAAGAATTATGGAAGAGGGAGACGGGTATCGGAGAAAAATCGAAAACCGCAAAATTTCTGATTTGCCGGAAGGAGACACCATTGTTAAGGTACAGTATTCCTCATTGAATTATAAGGATGCTCTTTCCAGTGCAGGCAATAAAGGGGTTACCCGAAACTATCCCCATACCCCGGGTATTGACGCTGCAGGGATTATAGCAGAGAGCAGCAGCCCGAAATTTTCTGAAGGGGAGGAGGTCATACTTACCGGATATGACCTTGGAATGAACACCGACGGAGGTTTCGGTGAATTTATCCGGGTACCCTCGGATTGGATCGTAAAAAAGCCTCGGGGACTGGATCTCAAAGAAAGTATGATTTATGGAACGGCAGGTTTTACCGCAGCCCTTTCTGTCTACAAACTGATTGAAAGCGTAGATAAAGAAGCGGGTGAAATCCTGGTTACAGGAGGTACGGGAGGGGTAGCGAATATCGCTTCAAAAATTCTGGTAAAGCTGGGATATGATGTGGTGGTGGCTACCGGAAAAGTGGAGAGTCAAAGAGAAGAGCTCTTAAGCCTCGGAGTAAAATCCGTGGTCTCCAGAGAGGAGATTCAGGATCCAAAGGGGAAAGCCATGCTGAAATCCCGATGGGCGGGAGTGATTGATACTGTAGGAGGCAATACTCTCGGGGACGTCATAAAAAGCATACAATATAACGGAGCGGTAACCACCTGCGGAAATGTGGGAGGCGACAAATTCCAAAGTTCCGTGTACCCTTTTATTTTAAGAGGGATTACCCTTTATGGGATCGATTCGGTTCAGTGCCCAATGGATCTGCGCTTGAAAATATGGGAGAAACTAGCTGGGCCCTGGAAGGCGGATAACCTTCAGGCTATGGTACAGGTCGTGAGTCTGGAAGAAATCGAAGAAAAAATCGATGAAATGCTGGAGGGCAAAAAAGTCGGCAGAGTTATTCTTAAGCATAACTAATATCATTTATGGGTTTTTCGAACCCTAAAAAAGCCCTGTCCATCTTAACTGACGGACAGGGCTTTTTTTAAACAGAAATTGTACATAATCTTACATAGGTGCATCCAAGGTGCTAAGAAATTTTTTCCGGTTCCGGATACTCTTCCCCGAAGGTTTCCACGGTTACGGTTTTTATCCGCTGGTCTTCTAGGGGCCGGTCCATCATGTTTTTTTCCGTCTTTACGATTTCCTCCGCATGTTCATAGCCTTCAATAATCTTTCCAAAACCCGCGTACTCTCCATCAAGATGGGGAGACCGGGCAACCATAATAAAAAATTGTGAGCCGGCGGAATCCGGGTCCTGGGCTCTAGCCATGGAAAGTACTCCCGCTTCGTGGGTTAATTTGTTCTTGAAACCGTTGGAACGGAATTCCCCTTTGATGGAATATCCCGGGCCCCCTACGCCGGAACCTTCCGGGTCTCCCCCTTGGATCATAAAACCGGGAATGACACGGTGAAAGATCAAACCATCGTAAAAGTTCTTTTGGATTAAAGAAATAAAATTCCGGACCGTATTCGGTGCGATTTCCGGATAAAGTTCAGCTTTCATGATGTTGCCGTTTTCCATAGTAAAGGTAACTACTGGATTTTTCATTTGTATTCATCCTCTCAGAATAATGGGTTTTAAATTGCGAAAGCAAAGTTTCTTCTATTATAGTAACAATTCCTTTATTTTACAAGTCTTTTAGGGAATAAAAGATTAAATTATATTTGTTGCGCCGTGGAATTAATGATAAAATGAATCAACTGAAAAAGCAAACAGGTTTCATAGAATAAGGGAGGAAACAAATTGATAAAAATTATAGCAGACTCCACTTGCGATTTGTCCGAGGAAATATTAGAGAAATATGACATTCAATTGGCATCACTGAAAATCACCATTGAAGACAAAGTATATCGGGATCGGGTGGATATTACCCCCGATGAGTTTTACGAGCAGATCGAAAATTACAGCGAACCGCCTACTACGGGAATGCCCAGTCCCGCAGAGTTTACGGATCTAATGAAAAAGGCGGTAGAGGATGGTTACAAAGAGATTCTTTGCATTTCCATGTCCAGCGGTACAAGTGGATCTTACCAGTCCGCAGAGCTTGGGAAGAAATACTTTCACGAAATTGAGGAATATAAAGATGTGCCCGTTCATATAGTGGACTCGAAGTCCATGAGCCATGGCAGCGGTTGGCTGATTATTAAAAGTGCCCGATTGAGGGAGCAGGGGGCAAGCTTTCAGGAATTGATAGATTTTAATGAATCCTACAAACTGAATGTAAAGCATTTTCTGTCGGTGGATGATTTAGACCATTTAATTCGCAGCGGACGTTTATCCAATGCCAGTGCTTTTATCGGTAAAATTTTACGGCTGAAACCCATAATGACCATGAAAGATTCTAAAGGAGCCATAGTTGCAAAGGAAAGAGGACGAAAGCGGGTCTTAGACCATTATGTAAACGCTTTTAAAAAACGGGTGGACGAGGAATTAACGGATTTTATCATTATCGGCTACACTTCCGATATTAATTATGCGAAAAACTTAAAAGGGAAAATCGAAAAAGAAACGGATTTCAAAGGAGAGATTTTAGTTATGCAAATGGGGGTTGCTGTAGGGACCCACGTAGGTCTTGGAGGTCTTTCCCTCTATTTTATTGAAAAGGACCGTATGAAGGATAATCTTCTTCGAAACGAATGGGAAAGTATAGTGGAGAAGAAAAATCGATTTTTAGAAAAATACCGAAATGAATAAATTATTATAGGGAGTGAAGCCAATGGAATTGATGTATCAAGGAAAAACCAAGGATGTTTATCAACTCTCCGATGGAAATTACCTCTTGCAGTTTAAAGATGACATGACCGGAGCGGACGGGGTTTTTGATCCCGGTTCCAATGAAGTGGGGCTTACGGTGGAGGGAGCCGGAAGGGCGGGCCTGGCCTTAACCAAGTTCTTTTTTGAAAAACTCAAGGAAGAAGGGATCCAAACCCATTATATCCATGGAGATATTGAAAAAGCAACCATGACAGTGAAACCTGCAAAGGTTTTCGGAAAAGGACTGGAGGTAATTTGCCGGTACCGTGCCGTAGGAAGTTTCCTAAGACGATATGGGGCCTATGTTCAGGAAGGCGAAAAGCTTGAAGGCTTTGTGGAGGTTACATTAAAGGATGATGAACGGGGAGATCCTCCGATTTCCAAAGACGCCCTGGCTATGCTGGGACTGTTATCGGAAGAAGAATACGAGAAGATTAAAAGCTTGACGGTTCAAATCGCCGAAGTGGTAAAAGGGCAGTTAGTCAAGAGAGATTTGGACCTTTATGATATCAAGTTTGAATTCGGAAGAGATACCCAAACGGGAGAAATTCTTTTAATTGATGAAATTTCCGGAGGAAATATGCGGGCCTATAAAGGGAAAAAACCTGTGGAGCCTTTAGAATTAGAAGAAATCATGCTGAATCAATAAGATTAGAAATTATACTATGGACGAAATATCTTAGAAAGGTTTGATTGGATGAGTAAAACCTTAGTACTGGCGGAAAAGCCATCGGTGGGAAGAGATATTGCCAAGGTCCTGGGGGCCAAGAATAAAAACCACAGTCATATGGAAGGCAGGGAGTATATTGTTACCTGGGCACTGGGTCATCTGGTAACCCTTCAGACACCGGAGAAATATGACAAACGCTATCAATCATGGAATCTGGAGGATTTACCCATGCTTCCCGAGCCGATGAAGCTGGAAGTCATACCCCAGACCTCCAAACAGTTTGGGCAGGTAAAAAAGCTGATGCATCGAAAGGATGTTACAAGTATTGTCATCGCCACGGATGCAGGACGGGAAGGAGAACTGGTGGCCCGTTGGATTATTCAGTTGGCCGGAGTAAAAAAGCCGATTAAGCGGTTATGGATTTCCTCGGTCACCGACGGAGCCATCAAAAAAGGGTTTTCAGGCTTAAAGGACGGGAAGGAATATTATAATCTTTTCCAATCCGCCGTGGCCCGTTCGGAAGCGGATTGGATTGTGGGCATGAATGCCACCAGGGCTCTTACCTGTAAGCATAATGCCCAGCTTTCCTGCGGCCGGGTACAGACCCCGACCCTTGCCATGATCGGTCAGCGGGAAGAGGAAATCCAAAACTTTATTCCCAAACCCTATTATGGATTAAAGCTTTCGGCAAAGGGAGTGAATTTTACCTGGTTTGATGAAAAAAGCAGTTCCAACCGGACCTTTAACAAGGACAAAGCCGGGGGAATTCTGAGAAAACTGCAAAAGGAAAAAGCCGTGGTTTCGGAAATAAACAAACAAAAAAAAAAACAAATGCCGCCGGCTCTTTATGACTTAACGGAACTGCAACGAGAGGCCAATAAACGGTTTGATTTCTCCGCAAAGGAAACCCTGCGGATTATGCAGGGGCTCTATGAAAGTCATAAGGTGCTGACGTATCCCAGGACCGATTCTCGCTACTTGTCCTCCGATATCGTGGAAACCTTGGAGGAGCGGGTAAAAGCCGTAGCCCTGGGAAACTATCAAAGTGTGGCAAATAAAATACTGCAAAGACCCATAAAGGGAAATAAACACTTTGTGAATGATCAAAAGGTGACGGATCATCATGCCATTATCCCTACGGAAGAGCGGGTACAGCTCAGTAAAATGAGTGAGGGGGAGGGGAAAATCTATGATCTGGTGGTAAAAAGATTTTTAAGTGTATTACTGTCCCCCTTTGAGTATGAAGCAAATACC
>SKRE01000124.1 GCA_007118655.1 Clostridiales bacterium
CGGAGGTTATTGAAGTGGGCTCTACCATACTAAAGTTCGTCACCCCCAGTATGCTTTTTCTCGCCATCATGTTTGGTTTCGGTACCGCCTTTTCCGGTTCCGGATACAACCGCCCTTTTTTAATCTCCAGCGTTCTATCCCGTTGGCTGATTCTGGTTCCTTTAGCCACCCTTTCCACCTATGTGTTTAACCTCACCATCCACGGGGTCTTAGTGGCTTTTTTACTTACGGAGTTCATCAGCATGTGCATCATTTATTATTATTATCGAAAAGGAACCTGGCGAATCACCCGGGTATAATAAAGCTTTCCTGCAACGATTGTGCATTCCAATTAATCACGGTATACTAAAGACAGATGGAAATTAAAGGAGGAGATTTGATGAGTGAAAATACTAAGGATTGTGATTGCACCAATCCTACAGATCAACAGGATCCAAACTGCAGTTGCGACCATGAGCATACTCATGAGCAACCGGGTTGTGGTTGTGACCATGACCATGATCATGAACATGAGCATGAGGAGCCTCGAAAAATCTATTTAACTTTGACCGATGGAAACAAACTGGAGTGCGATGTGCTGGATATCTTTGAAGTCCAAAAGGAAAGCTACATTGCGTTACTCCCTTCGGGTTCTGAAACCGCATTGCTCTATGGATTTATTGAAGATGATGAAGGCCCCCAACTAAGAAATATCGAGGACGATGAGGAATATAAGGGAGCTTCCAAGGTATTTATGGACCGTCAGGAGGTATAAATATTAATTCCTTACCGCTGTTCTCGTTCTTGCAACTGCTGTTATTTAACCCTTCTCTAAGAATAGAGGAGGGTTCTTTTTATGTATTGATTTTCCATTTTTGGCATCTCCTTTTCTTTTCTTTTCCCAGAATTCCCTCATCTTGAATATGTTTAAATCCCAATATTGCAATGTTTGAATCTATTCTTTCCTGAATTTTTTACCCGTTTTTTTGTTTAAACCATTTCCAGTAGTGTATATATACCATAGATCATCTTAATAATTTATTTATTAAGAAAAAATTTTATCTATATATAAATCAAGGAGGTCGATATTTTGTCAAAGAAATCCATATCCTGTGTTTCATCAAATCCTTCACCTCTGAATAAATCTCAAAGGGAAGAAGAACAAGTACCCAAAATACCTAAGGAGGCAATGCAAATGATCGCACAAGTTGGCGGGAAAGCTCCGGATTTTCAAGCAATGGCTTATCAAAACGGAGACTTTTCAGAAGTGAGTTTATCAGATTTTACGGATAAGTGGACGATTCTCTGCTTTTATCCCGGAGACTTTACCTTTGTCTGACCTACAGAATTATCAGCAGTTGCTGATCGGAAAGAAGATTTTGATCGTTTAGATGTGAATGTATTATCCATCAGTACCGACAGCCATTTTTCCCATAAAATTTGGCAGGAAACGGAACTTAGCAAAATGGTAGAGGGAGGATTTCCTTATCCCATGGTTTCTGATTCCAATGGCAGTATTGGAAAGTTATACGGGGTCTATGACGAAAACGGCGGGGTCAACATTCGGGGAAGATTTTTGATCGATCCCGATGGGGTTATCCAGGCTATGGAAGTAATGACCCCTCCCGTAGGCCGTAATGTGGATGAACTGGTACGACAAGTTGAAGCTTTTCAGCATGTTCGAAAAACCGGAGAAGTTACCCCTGCCGGTTGGGTAAAAGGTATGAAGACCTTAACCCCGGGCCCGGATTTAGCCGGTAACGTATGGCGTGAGTGGTCTCCAAAAAATCGATAAGTACTCCGGATTTTGCTGAACGAAAGTGAATAACAGCCAACTGCCTCCTATCCAGCGGATAAGAGGCAGTTTTTTTTATGCTGTTTCAGGTACGATAACCCTTTTCTATCATATTCGCCAGGTTTTCAACGGTTTGACACAAGATAAAGCCTTAGAGCCTCTGCAAGAAGAAGTCCTACAAAACATTGCGGCTTATTTACCCCAAATGAACCATTGTCAACAATCCTCCTATGCAAAAAACTTTCGAAAAAGCTTTTGAACAACCCTTTGCAAGCACCACCTGTTTATTAACACCGATTGCTTTAACTGTACGATAAAAGCACTCCCAAAGGCACGACCAATAGGATAGCGGGGTTGGGTGTTTTTAGCACACCGACCTGTCAACTCCACTGGTGGTTAATCGTCATGCTTCGAGTCGATACCCCAGAAACCCCCGCTTCAAATTTCGTAGAAATTAAGTGGCGGGAGTATTCATTTTACTACCAGCACATTCACTTTGGACTGCTGTATAACCCCATTGCTTATACTTCCCAACATCATTTTTTTCAATCCGCCCAATCCCCGATTCCCGATCACAATCATATCAAACTTCTCTTTTTCAGCAATTTCCGTGATTTTTGAAACGGGATCGCCTTTGATGATTCTCTTATCCACATTGATATTTGAACCGCTAAATTCCTCTACGACTTCTCTGGCCATCTTTTTTATTCTCATAAACTTCTCAACTTGAGAACGTTCACTATCCGAAAGCCCTTTCGGTGGTTCCGTTGCCTTTTTTTGATTAATAGCATCCCAATAAGAGGCTTCTTTTTCCGGGTATACATGAATCAACGTGATTTCTTTTTCTTCAAAGGTCTGCGCTAATTTTTTTGCTTCCTCCACAGCTTGATAACTTTTTATGGAACCGTCAAAACATACTAATAATTTCATCTTATCCCTCCCTTAATTATTTCTTCACTGCATCTTTACTGCCTATTTCATGTATACCCTGAAATTTTTTTGTTAAATAATTATCTTTACCTTTTTTCCTGCCATAAAAAGCCCCCACATAATTTTTGAATGCTCCTCCAGCTAAAGACCGCTTATTTTTGTATTAAAATACATCTCAAGATAATAATATTGCTTTCCTAGGCGGCAACTCACTCTCTAGCAGTTAACGATTCCTCCGGATCTCCGCGAAGCAAAACCCCTGCATTTAAGTTGTCATAACAGGATTTTTTATGCATACATTCTCATGCATCCTATGCCTGGCGGACATTTTTTAAAAAAAATAAAATAAATTTTAAAAAAGACTTGCATATTTAATCATAAGTATGTATAATAACTCTTCATAGGATATATCCAAACCACAAAACTGTCTAGGAGGAATATTATGAAACTATCAAAGAAAAACCTGCTCATCTTTTCATTATTCATTATTACTTTACTTATTACCGCTGTAGGATGCTCCGCTACTGCAGGAGAGACACAACCTGCCAACAAGCTCGAAGAGATTCAAGCTTCGGGAAAATTGGTCCTTGGAACCTCCGCAGATTATCCGCCCTATGAATTTTACGCAGAGGTTGACGGGAACTTGGAAATTGTCGGCTTCGATATTGATATCGCAAAGGAAATAGCCAAGGATATGGGCGTGGAACTGGAAATTGTCGATATGCAGTTTGACGGTTTACTGGCGGCTTTGGTTGCGGACAACATTGACATTATCGTTGCAGGCATGGCCGCTACGGAAGAAAGAAAAGAAAGTGTGGATTTTTCCACTTCCTATTACGAAGCGGAACAAACCATGCTGGTTCGACAGGAGGATTATGAGAAGTTCCAAAGTATAGGCGATTTGGAAGATCATAGAATCGGCGTTCAAATGGCCACGGTTCAGGAAGGGATCGCCCATGAACAGGTTTCCAATGCGAAAGAGATCAAGTCTCTGGGAAAAATCAGCGACCTGGTTCTTGAACTGAATTACGGAAACATCGACGGCATTATTCTTGTGGATACCGTTGCCATGGCCTATGCCCAAAACAACGAAAATCTTGCCCTTTCTCAAATCAGCTTCGGCAAGGAAGACGGCGTTGCCGCTGCGGTTGCAAAGGGACACGAGGAATTCTTAGCCTCCGTCAACGAAACCCTGGAGGGACTGATCGCTGACGGAAGCATTGACCAGTTTATTGAGGATGCCGTATTGCTCGCAGATCAACAGAATCAGGAATAGTTTTAACCGAAAGGAAGTGCACCCATGGATTTCAGCTTTTTATCACGATATTACCCGATGTATATTACCGGAACCTTAAATACCTTAGCCCTGGCCTTTTTCACTTTAATATTAGGTGTGGTCTTCGGTGTAGTATTAGCCCTGATGCGTTTATCGAAAAATCCGGTTTTAAGGGGCTTTGCTTCATCCTATATTGAATTTATCCGCGGAACTCCCCTCTTGGTTCAGCTGTATATCGTATACTACGGCCTCCCCCAAGTAACCGGTATGCGTTTTCCAAGCTTCTTTGCAGGCATTATCGCACTGACCGTCAACAGTTCCGCATATATTGCTGAAATCATCAGAGCCGGCATCCTGTCTGTGGATGCCGGACAAATGGAAGCGGTACGTTCCTTAGGGATGAGTCATACGCTTTCTATGCGCTACATTATCATCCCCCAGGCTTTTAAAAATATTTTACCCGCTTTGGGTAATGAATTTATAGTTGTCATCAAAGAATCCGCCATTGTTTCCATCATTGGAATCTACGATATTATGTATAGCGGCAATATCATTCGGGGCAACACCTATCGTCCCTTTGAACCCCTCATTATCGTTGCACTCATTTATTTTATTATTACCTTTACCCTTTCAAACTTAATGGGTATTGCGGAAAGGAGGATGCGGATCAGTGATTAAAGTGGAAAATCTCCATAAAAAGTTCAAGGATCTTCATGTATTAAAGGGAATCAATGAAGAGTTCAATAAAGGGGAAGTGGTTGTGATTATCGGGCCCAGCGGTTCGGGAAAAAGCACGCTGCTTCGCTGCCTGAACAGATTGGAAGAACCCTGTGAGGGCAAAATTTATTTTAAAAACTGCAATATCATGGATAAAATAAGCAATATCAATCAGCACCGGGAGCATATGGGCATGGTGTTTCAGCATTTTAATCTCTTCCCTCATCTGACCGTGCTTGAGAACATTACCTTAGCCCCCATGAAAGTGAAAAACACGTCCTTGGAAAAAGCGAAAGAAATTGCCATGGAACTATTGGAAACCGTCGGTCTGGAAGATAAAGCCCCGGTATACCCCGCAAAGCTCTCCGGGGGTCAAAAACAACGGGTGGCCATTGCCCGAGCCCTGGCCATGTCTCCGGAGGTCATGCTTTTCGACGAACCCACTTCCGCTTTGGATCCGGAAATGGTGGGGGAAGTTTTAGAAGTAATGAAAAAACTGGCAAAAAGAGGCATGACGATGATCGTTGTTACCCACGAGATGGGTTTCGCCAAAGAAATGGGAGACCGGGTGCTTTTTATGGATGAAGGGAACATTCTGGAAGCGGGACTGCCCGGTGAAGTTTTTAATGATCCTAAACATTCCAGAACCCGGGACTTTCTAAGCAAAGTTCTCCGGGCGTAGGAAAGCATTATTTTTTCCATAAGAAAGCCACCGCTGAACCGGTGGCTTATTTTTATCTTGACTATAGCTTTATCATTGTTTTTGCTTTCTTTGTTGTTTTGTTTTTGCTCTCTCTTTGTTGTTATTTTCGGATTGTGGCCACGATTTTCATTGGATTAATCAGCATTTCAATGGCATGATCCACCGAGTCGACCAAAATATCCACCTTTTGGATAAGCGGTGCATAAAACCCCTCTCCTCCAATTACACCGAAGGACAGTACTGATTCCTGCACCATTTTATAGTCATTCCCTCCATTACCAAGGGTTATCGTTTCTCTGTAACCTAAGGCATGCACAAACTGCGCTTTCTCTAAAGCGTGATCATTGCTCTGCAATACCACCAGCTGTGCAAAATCTTTAATTTCCTTTTTGAGCTCCTCTGCGGTTTCATGGGTATCCGCAGTCAAAATATATACCTCAGTCTCTTTAGCCAGTTTTTTTAGTAATTCCATGGTGGTATCGGCAATTTTTCCGTGATCTGCCAGGGTTCCATTCAGATCAAAAACCACGTGGTTAATTTTATACTTTTCCCCCCAGGGGACTTTTACATCTATAGCCATATTATACATCCTCTCTCTGGTAATCATCGAAGAAGCCACCCTTGGTATGGTGGCTTATCCTTACTTTAAGTAATCACATACTTGAATATCTTTAGAATTAAAGATTTTCGTGGGCACAATCACAATAGGGCGGGGTTTCGGTCTGCTTACAGGTGCAAAGTTTTACGGTTTCGGTTTTCTTTGCGGTAAAGGCTACGGGTTCAAAGGAAAATCCTTCGTCGGATCCGTCACAGAAGGGCTGATTTTTACTTCTGCCGCAACTGCACCATACATAGACTTCCCCTTTTTTTACATCTACATCAATCGGTTCTTTCCCTGCAACTCTTCCCTTTTCTCTTTCTTTTCCCATTTGATCCACTCCTTTGTTAGTCTTTAGAAGATTCAGACTGCTATACATTTTACTTATACCTATTTTCCTAGGGTCTTAAACATTGTCCGAGGAGTCTTGCTGAAAGAGTTTCATTTTATTCGTATAAGTCTTGATTCTCCAAGGTCTTCCTCCTATAGAAGGGATCTTTCCTATCGACCTTTTTGTTGCTGACGTGAATTTCTTATTATGTTATAATTACTATAGGATTGAATTTTCTGAATAATAAAAAGGAGGAGAATCTAATGTCTAACAACCAAAAGAAAGACCGGCCCACCCCGGCAATCGTGGTTTCCAAGTACAACAACTATCTAGTCACGGATCTTGAAACGTTGAAAAAGTCCGATGGAGAAAAGCTGGACACTCAGCCGGTTACCGGTCTTTGTCGATGTGGGGGATCAAAAATGAAACCCTACTGCGACGGTACTCATAATGAAAAAGGACTGAACGAAGTAAAAAAGAAGGACCGGGTCCCCGATAAGGTTCGCACCTATCACGGAAAAGACATCCTCATTTATGACAATCGAGGCGTCTGCAGTCATGATAGAAGCTGCGTTGAAATGCTTCCGGAAGTTTTTGATAGAGATAAAAAACCTTGGATTGAACCTGACGGTGCCAGCGTGACAAAGATCATTGAAACCATCGAACAGTGTCCCTCCGGTGCCCTCAGCTACGGATTCGGAGATCGTCGCTTTCAGGAATGGGGACAGGAGACGCCCGCCATTACCACCTCTAAGGACGGTCCGTTGAAAGTCACCGGGGGTGTTTTACTTAAAGATGACGGCGGCTGTCAGCCGGAATGCAAAGAACATTATACCCTCTGCCGATGCGGCGGTTCCCACAATAAGCCCTTCTGCGACGGGGAGCATCTTGATAACGACTTTGAAGCGGATTAAACAGTCATAAATTCAAAAGAGCCCTCCATCATTGGGGGCTCTTTTACTTGGGTATTTTTCCGTTGCTTCTTTGCCGTTGCTTCTTTGCCGTTGCTTCTTTGCCGTTACTTCTTTGCCGTTTCTTTTTTTAACACCTCATATATCTTATCAATTTCTATTTTTGAAAACACCTTCTGGGAATTTGATATATCCTCGTTTATATCCTTAATCAGTTCCTTCATCTTAAGCATTACTCCGCCTTCAACATCCCCATGGTCAATTTCCAGGGTGCAGTCATTATTAAATAAAACAAAGGCTTTCATCCGGGACTGATGGATTTCAGGGAAAATTTTCTTAAGCAGCAGGATCCTTTCTTCATTGACCCGAAAGGGATTCAAAAAAGTCTGCTCTTTGTTTTTATGCTTTTGAGTCCAAGACTCCCCCGCTGCATCGCCTTTAATAATACCTTTATAATTATTCACATCGAAAATGTATATTCCTGATTCATTAATCATCACCAGTTCCAAGCTTATTGGCCTTTGGCCGTTTTTCAAAAACTGTCGGTTCGTTACCAGCTTTCGATAGATCTCGTATTCTTCCAGATAGGTAAACGCTAAAAATTCTCCATAGTTTTTGGTATCAGAGATGGTTGCAATAAAACCATTTCCGCTTTCTTCTTGGTACTGAGACCGATTATACTGTATCAGCTTTGGAAAAATAATTGCAGTAATCAATAGTAATATGATAATTAAAATTGGCATTTTATGTCCTCCTGCTATAATTTATTGAACGCTCTTTAGCCTACCCTAGTATTTTATCATAGTTTGTTTAAAAAAATACCTCAAATAACCGATTACAAAAATTAGCGTGATCAGTTCAACAAGAGGCACTACCAACCATACTCCCAACATTCCCATCCACCGGGGCAATAAAAAGACAATAGGAATAATTAGAAAAACCCCTCTCAGCAAGGATATTCGTATGGCCGGCTTTGCCAGGGAAACCGCCGCGAAGAAGGCCCCCATGGTGATATTAATCCCCATAAAAACAAAGGCTCCGAAGTAAACGCGAATCCCTTCAATGCCTAATCGACTCATATTGGGGTCTCCTTCACTGTTGAAAATTTCCATAATGCCCGGGGCAAAAGCAAATCCTAAACCATAAGTGATAACTCCCATTCCAAAGGTCAGAAACACCGTCCATTTCAAAATCTTCTTTAAATCTTCCTCCCGATTTCTCCCGAAACTTTCACTGACTAAGGGTTGAATTCCTTGACCCAGGCCGATATAGACCGCCACAATAACCAAAGCAATATTAGCAACCACACCATAGGCCGCCACCCCAATATTTCCGGAGATTCCCACAATCGTAAGATTAAAAAGAAGTATCACCAAACCGTTTGAAAAATCCGTAATAAAAGCGGATGAACCCAGGCTGATGATGCCAACCCATTCTTTGATAAATACGGTGGGCATTTTCAGTTTCAAATTTTTCGAATGCTTAAGCCAATAATAAATCATTAATGCCAACCCCACGGCAGGGGCTGTGACCGTGGCCAAGGCAGCACCCAGCATTCCCATCTGCAGCGGGAATATGAATATATAGTCCAGCACAATATTTCCAAAGCTGCCGATAATCATCCCCATCATGGCTATTTTGGGATTGTTGTCGTTTCGAACAAAGGCCACAAAAATATTATTCATAATAAAAAAGCTTGAAAATAACAACACGGTTTGAAGGTAGATTTTCGTCGTCTGAAATATGGCTTCGTCGGCCCCTAAAAACCGGGTGAACTCCTCAGCAAAAAATACCCCGATCAGTGTCATACCCAAGGAAAGCATCCCCCCCAAAATCAGGGTGTTTGCAAAGGTCTTTTTCGAATCATCGTATTTTTCTTTCGATCTAAGTATCGTAAATTTCGTTGCTCCCCCAATGCCTAACATCAGACCGATTCCTGTTAACAATCCATAAACAGGTATTGCAATATTTAAAGAGGCCAAGGCTTCATTTCCGATACCCGTGGCAATAAAATAGGTATCCGCCAATATGTACACGGATATTCCCAACATGCCGAAGATCCCAAAGGCTCCCCCTTTTACGTATTCCCTCCATAGGCGTTTTGTTTTCGTATTCATCGGTACCCATCCTTTTGAACAATTCCTTATTTTCCTACTCATTCCGTTTCATGTTCTCTTTTATTCTCAAAAAAAAACCTCCGTTCTAAGAAATCATTAGTTCCAGAGGTTTTAACTATGTTTCAGAGTATCCGGTTCGACTATTTAACAACCAATACACTTACATCGGTTCCTTGTATCACGGAGTTGCTTACACTTCCCATGACCATATTCTTAAGGCCACCATGGCCTCTCTTGCCTAAGATTATAATATCATATTCTCCATGCTCGGCTTCCTTGATGATCACTTTAGCCGGATGACCATGCTCAATACGAATGTTGGTTTTAGCTCCGCTGTTTTCAAATTTCTCAGCAATTTCTTCCAGGATATCCTGCTTCTTCAACCGGCTTTTCTTTTCTTCGTCCTTTAACTTATCCAGTAAGGATGTGGGTGTTGCAAATTTATCCTTTGCAATCACGTCTCTCGAATGATCCGAATAGGCATGCATAAGGGTAACTTCGTGAATTCCGCAGTCCTTAATTAAACGATGGGCTTTACCAATCGCTCTTAAACTTGATTCAGAACCGTCATAACAGACAAGTATTTTCATATTGATCACTCCTCCTTATACTATTCATTTACCCTGAGATCCTAAACTAAATCAGTGAACTTAAAGTTTATTCTGCAAGGGGAAACTCGGCTGTTGCCGCCGCCGGCTGTTCTGTTTTTTTAGCTCTTATCCATATATTTCGGGTCTCTTAATCTTTATCTCAAACATATTCATTTATTTTCAACGGAGAAGCGGGTTCTGTATTAATATGTATTATCATGCATAATATTTCTTCCGATCCCATTTTGAATCACCGAAGAAACATCCCCTATCATTCCCTTATCATCAAGTGGCAAATATATAATTTACATGAATAAAATAATTTATATTATTGCATAATTATTATCGTATTGATATAGTAGTAATATTATATTTATAGTATTGCCAAAGTATACTTGAAATGGAGGAATAGTAAGATGAAAAAATTCAAACGAATTCTTGTGGCAAATCGCGGTGAAATTGCCATTAGAGTATTTCGTGCATGTAAAGAGCTTGGAATTCGATCCGTTGCGGTTTACTCTGCGGAGGATCGCAATGCGCTTTTTAGAACCAAAGCCGACGAAGCTTACGAAATCGGTAAAAATTCCGGGCCTGTGGCCGCTTATTTAAATATTGAAGAAATTATCCAACTTGCCAAAAACAAAGGGGTGGATGCCATCCATCCCGGTTATGGATTTTTATCGGAAAATCCGGACTTTGTTCGAAAGTGCGAGGAGGCCGGCATTATTTTCATCGGTCCAACTTCAGATATGATGCAGTCCCTGGGAGATAAAATCTCTTCAAAGAAAGTCGCAGAATCCGTGGGGGTCCAGACGATTCCAGGGGTTACCCGGTCTATTTCCAGTGACCAAGAAGCAAAAGACTTCGCAGACCACTGCGGTTTTCCCGTTATGCTAAAAGCTGCCGCCGGTGGCGGCGGTCGGGGAATGCGTATTGTCAGAGAGGCCTCGGAATTATTGTCCGCTTACGGTCATGCCCGCAGCGAATCGATGAAAGCGTTCGGCAGCGAAGAAATTTTCATTGAAAAATATTTGGAAAGCCCGAAACATATTGAGGTCCAGGTTCTGGGAGATCAATTTGGAAACTTGGTTCATCTCTATGAACGAGACTGCTCCATCCAACGGCGGCATCAAAAAATCATTGAGTTTACACCGGCGCTGTCTTTAAATAAAAAACAGCGGGAAGCCATTTGTCAGGATGCCCTGAAAATCGCAGCCTCTGTAAATTATCAAAGTGCGGGTACGGTAGAATTCCTGGTTGACAAAGAACACAATCATTATTTTATAGAAATGAACCCCAGAATTCAAGTGGAACATACGGTGACTGAAATGACCACGGGCATTGATATCGTTCAGGCGCAAATTTTAATTGCCCAGGGACATCCATTGTCTTCGGAAAAGATTGGCATTCCCTCTCAGTCCCATGTTCAACCTAGGGGATATGCTATTCAATGCAGGATAACCACGGAAGATCCTCAAAATGAATTCATGCCTGATACCGGCCGTATTGATGTGTACCGGTCGGGCTCGGGATTCGGCATCCGTTTGGATGGGGGCAACGGGTTTACCGGCGCAGTAATCAGCCCCTATTTCGACTCTCTACTGGTAAAGTCCACTTCCTGGTCCCGACATTTTAACGATGCCATCAATAAAAATATTCGATCTATCAAAGAGCTTAAAATCGAAGGTGTGAAAACGAACACGGACTTTTTAATTAATGTCCTCAATCATCCGGTTTTTCGAAAGGGAGATTGCGATACCAACTTTATCAATAGCCATCCGGGCCTGTTTGATCTATCCATGAAAAAAAGCTCCGAACTGCAAACCCTAAATTTCATTGCGGAGAAGGTCGTCAATGAAACCGGCGGAAACAAGAGGGATTATAATGTCCCGGTAGTTCCCGGGGTTCCCTCCTTATCATCTTTAGCGGGCACTAGGCAAATTCTTGATACAAAAGGAGCCCCAGGATTGGTTCAGTGGATTAAAGACCAGCACAAACTCCTGTTAACCGACACCACCATGCGGGATGCCCATCAATCGCTGATTGCCACAAGAATGCGTACAAAGGATATGAAAAAGATATCAGAAGCTACGGCACATTTTCAAAAAGACTTTTTCTCTTTAGAAGTGTGGGGCGGTGCAACCTTTGATGTATCCTATCGATTCTTAAAAGAATCACCTTGGGAGCGGCTGGATGAAATTCGAAAACGGGTGCCTAATGTGCTGCTGCAAATGCTCCTTCGGGGATCCAATGGGGTGGGGTATAAAAATTATCCCGACAACGTGATTCGAGAACTTATCCAGGAATCCGCCCGAAGAGGGATTGATGTATTTCGTATTTTCGATTCTCTAAACTGGATTGAAGGTATGGAGGTTGCCATTGATGAAGTCCTGAAAACCGGAAAGATTGCGGAAGGAACCATTTGCTACACCGGAGACATCTTAGATTCCTCCAGAGATAAATATTCCTTAAACTACTATGTTAAAAAAGCGAAGGAACTGGAAAAACGGGGTATCCACATCCTGGCCATTAAAGATATGGCGGGACTCCTTAAACCCCATGCGGCCTCTAAACTTGTGACGGCGCTGAAAAACGCCGTGGATCTTCCCCTTCATATGCATACCCATGATACTACAGGAAATGGGGTCGCCAGTATGCTGATGGCCGCCGAAGCCGGCGCCGATATCGTAGATACAGCCATTAACAGTATGAGCGGACTGACCAGTCAGCCTGCCATGAACAGTGTGGTCGCCGCGCTTACCAACACCCCTCGGGATACCGGCATTGATGTGGACGGATTACAACAAATCAGTGATTACTGGGCCAATGTGCGTCCGGTGTACGAAGCCTATGAATCCGACCTGAAATCCAGCACAGCGGAAATTTATAAATATGAAATCCCCGGGGGACAGTATTCCAACCTTAAGCCTCAGGTTGAAAGCTTTGGTCTGGGACACCGCTTTACGGAAGTTAAGGAAATGTTTCGAACCGTAAACGGAATGTGGGGCGACATTGTAAAGGTTACGCCTTCCTCAAAAGCCGTGGGAGATATGGCGATTTTCATGGTGCAAAATGATTTGACACCGGATAATATTCTGACTAAAGGAAAAGACCTTACCTACCCCGACAGCGTAGTATCCTATTTTAAAGGGATGATGGGCCAGCCGGAAGGGGGCTTTCCGAAGGACCTTCAAAAGATCATTCTAAAAGATGAAAAGCCCATTACCGTGCGACCGGGCAGCCTTCTTCCCGATGAGGATTTTGATGCGATCCGTAAAAACTTGGAGAAAAACCACAGTCGATCCTTTGATAAGTCCGAGCTTATCAGCTACGCCCTGTACCCTAAGGTTTTCGAAGAGTACCTGGAATATATCCAAAATACCGGGAACTTTTCTGAAATGGGCTCGGATATTTATTTCCATGGATTAAAAGAGGGAGAAACCTGCGAGATTACCGTCAAAGAAGGCCGGGTCTTAGTCATCACCTTAACGGAGATCGGGAAAGTAGGCCCCGACGGTCTCAGAACCGTGGTTTTTGAAGTGGACGGAAATCGTCGGGAACTGCATATTAAAGATAAAAAAGCTGCGGAAAAGGAATCCGTGACCCGGGTGGAAATGAAGGACGAGAATGATCCGAACCAAATCGGCGCCAATATTCCCGGAAACGTCTTAAAGGTTCACGTGAAACAGGGAGATACCGTTACCATCGGTCAACCCCTGCTGATCCTTGAGGCCATGAAAATGGAACTGGAGATCAACTCACCAATCAGCGGCACCGTATCGAAAGTTTTGGTGCAGGATGGGGAAATGGTGGCAGCCGGTCAGTTATTGCTGAATATCGAATAATGGTCTCTTGTATTTGAAAATTAAAACCTTGGAAAGTTAAGCAAGGATACTCTTATGCTTCCTTTTCCTATATAAAAACGTAAAAAAAGATAACCGCCTGAAGGATTTATAACTCCAAGGGCGGTTATTTTAATACAATAATAGAAATTTCAATTCGCTTCATTCTTTTGCATCAATCCGATCACCGAGATTACGAAACCGGTGAGTATGATCAGGTACTGAATACCCGCAGTATCTATAAAAAAAGAACCCATACAATTTCAAGGGTTCTTTTTTTTACTCGATCGCTGGGATTTCTTCTTCCAGGGTACGCCTATGAAATCTTGGTGGACCAGTCTTCGCAGTTCCAGATATCCGTTACAACCTCCTGATAAAACTCCGGTTCATGAGAGATTAGGAGCACACTGCCTTTATAATCCTGTAGCGCCCGTTTTAACTCTTCCTTGGCATCCACATCCAAGTGATTGGTGGGCTCATCCAGGATCAGCAGATTGGTTTCCCGATTAAGAAGCTTGCATAGCCGAACCTTTGCATTTTCTCCTCCGCTTAATACCACCATTTTGCTTTCAATATGTTTTGTGGTCAAACCGCATTTCGCCAGGGCTGAACGTACCTCGTGCTGATTCAGGGAAGGAAATTCATTCCAAATCTCTTCGATACAGGTATTGTAGTTGGACTCCCTGGTTTCCTGTTCAAAATAACCGATCCCCAAGTGTTCGCCTTTTTGGACGGTTCCCTCCACCGGGGTAATTTCCCCTAAAATGCTTCGAAGAAGCGTGGTTTTTCCCAAACCGTTGGCACCGGTCAATGCAATTTTCTCCCCTCTTTCCATTCGAATATTGAGAGGTTTCGTTAAGGGTTCCTCATAACCGATTACAAGGTCCTTCGTTTGAAATAGCAATTTTCCCGACGTCCTTCCCTGCTTAAAACGAAATTCCGGCTTCGGCTTTTCTTGAGGAAGTTCAATCTTCTCCATCTTATCCAGCTTTTTTTGACGGGACATGGCCATATTTCGCGTGGCTACCCGGGCTTTATTTCTTGCTACAAAATCTTTCAGGCCGTCAATCTCCTGTTGCTGCTTTTTATAGGCAGATTCCAATTGCTGCTTTTTCGCTTCGTACACCAGTTGGAACTCCTCATAGTCTCCCACATAGCGATTTAATTTCTGATTTTCCATATGATAGATCAGATTTATTACACTATTTAAAAAGGGGATATCATGGGATATCAGAATGAATGCGTTTTCGTAGTCCTGTAAAAATCGTTTCAGCCACTGAATATGCTCTTCATCTAAAAAGTTGGTGGGTTCGTCCAGCAATAGAATATCCGGTTTTTCCAACAGCAGCTTCGCCAACAGCACCTTCGTCCGCTGCCCCCCGCTAAGGTCATGAACATCCTTTTCCAGTCCCACCTCACTAAGGCCGAGACCCTTGGCCACCTCTTCAATTTTTCCATCGATGATATAAAAATCATTATTGGTTAAGGTATCCTGAATATTACCCATGTTCCCCATAAGGACTTCCAATTCCTCCGGTGAGGCCACCGCCATTTTTTCACAGATTTCATTCATTTCACTTTCCATATCGAAGAGGTATTGAAAAGCGCCTTTCAATATTTCCCGGATGCTCTTCCCTCTTTCCAACACCGTGTGCTGGTCAAGATAACCCACCCGAACTTTTTTTGCCCACAGGATTTCTCCTTCATCGGGCTGCAGTTTTCCGGTGACCATATTCATAAAACTGGATTTTCCTTCGCCGTTGGCACCGATCAGACCGATATGCTCCCCTTTTAACAATCGGAAAGATACCTCCTGAAAGATCGCCCGGTCTCCAAAACCATGACTTAAATTCTTTACCGTTAAAATACTCATTTTCTACTTCCTTTCTTTACTCACTAAAATTGATTATAACGGAAATCTCAAGGGAATTAAACCCTCTTTTCCCCAAAATCAAAACAAAAACTCCCTCGATAATAAACAGCCCGTATAACCTGCTGTTCATTAACAAAAGAGTTTAATGGTTTTTTGCTTTATTAATCAGATTTCTTTGTTCTCCACTCGCTTAATCAAATCCTCCACCTTGTTTTTAATCAGATCCCGTGTTTCTCTAAATTCTTCTATGGGACCGCCGGATGGATCGTCGAGACCCCAGTCCTCGCTATGACTGTTGGGAACAAAAGGGCAAACCACATTGCAGCCCATGGTAATCAGTATGTCTAACTCCTCAGGAATATCCGTCAGGAGTTTGGGATATTGCTCACTCATATCAATTCCCGCCTCTTCCATAACCTCTACCGCCTTGGGTTTTACCTCGGGATAATCTTCGGTTCCTGCAGAATAAACTTCCAATACATGAGATCCCAGTTTTTTTGCCCATCCCTCTGCCATTTGTGAACGGCAGGAATTATGCACGCATACAAAAGCCACTTTTTTCTTCATCCCGTTACCTCCTCGATAACTAATACATCGTATATGAGTAAAGTTAATTATATTTAAATTGTACGCCTATCCCACTGGCTTGTCAATCATGTTAAGAAATCTTAACATTCGTATTTGCTTTACAAAAATTTTTATGTTATGATGATTTTGTAAAAAAGAGCATACGAATCACTAGGAGCGCTGGGTAGGCCAGCTGAGAATAAGACCCGTTTAAGTCTTTAATCCTTATTACCTGATCTGGATCATACCAGCGTAGGAAAGTGCGTCTATTATTAGAC
Organism: Clostridiales bacterium; assembly: GCA_007118655.1. GTDB lineage: Bacteria > Bacillota > Clostridia > Peptostreptococcales > T1SED10-28 > Isachenkonia. Next base: position 16,508 of record SKRE01000124.1, read on the forward strand.
GAATACTACTGTGTATTCAAGCACAAATCCTATAACCGGATTTGTGCTTTTTTTATTTTCTAAAAGCAATTCATATTCATAAAAGCAGCTCAATGTTAAGTCCGGTCCTGTAGTAACGGGCACCGCCCAAAATTAGAAAGGAAGATGCGAAATGAATACTAGAAAATTAACCACCGCAGCACTTCTTATCACTGTAGGGGTTCTCAGTTCCCATTTAATTTCCATTCCCATCGGCGTATCCAGAGTATTCCCCGTACAGCATGCGATCAATGTTTTAGCCGCCGTACTCTTCGGGCCCTATTATGCCGTGATCGTAGCCTTTTTAACCTCCCTGCTTCGAAATATTTTAGGTACCGGTTCCCTGCTGGCTTTTCCCGGCAGTATGTTCGGCGCCTTCCTTGCGGGAGTGCTTTTTCAGGCAACGGGAAAATCCCCCTTCGCCCTTGTGGGAGAGGTTTTCGGCACGGGAATCCTCGGCGCCTTGGTGGCTTATCCCATCGCCCGGTACCTGCTGGGTTCAGAGGTCGCCTTGTTTTTCTTTATCGGTCCCTTTGCCTTAAGCTCTATCCTAGGGGCTATCATCGGCTTCATCATCTTTAAGCTGATGGATAAATCCGGCGTAATAAAATTTTATCGTCAACAAGGAGGAGGGCAGTCATGAAAAATCTTTTAACCATTGCAGGATCCGACAGCTCCGGGGGTGCGGGAATTCAAGCGGATTTAAAGACCTTCTCTGCCCACAAAGTCTTCGGAATGAGTGTCATTACCGCAGTAACCGCTCAAAGTACCCGGGGAGTATTCGCGGTACAGGATATCGATCCGGAAATTATCAAAAAGCAAATTGAAGCGGTCTTTGAAGACATCCCCGTACACGGAATTAAAATCGGTATGGTTTCAAAAACCGAAACGATCAAAATTATTGCAAAGACCCTAAAACAGTATCCCCATAATAATTTAGTGGTGGATCCCGTGATGATCTCCAAAAGCGGTTTTGATCTGCTGCAGCCCGATGCAAAGGCGGCGCTGATCGAATATCTTCTTCCCATGGCAACCATCGTCACCCCGAATCTTTCCGAGGCTGAAGAAATTTCCGGAATAAAGATTCAAAACCTCTGCGATATGAAAATCGCCGCAAAGAAAATCCATGAAATGGGCCCACGGTACGTTTTAGTCAAGGGCGGTCATCTCGATGGAGATGCGGTGGACGTACTGTTCGACGGTACGATTTATAAGCATTACACAAGCAAGCGTATTGAAACGAAAAATACCCACGGCACCGGCTGCACCCTGTCCTCCGCCATCGCCGCAAATCTCGGTAAGGGCAACGACATTCACAAGGCCGTTGAATC
>SKRE01000059.1 GCA_007118655.1 Clostridiales bacterium
GCTGACACCGATTCTTTCCGTAATTCCCCTGCAGCTGCTGTCCTACTATATTGCCGTAGCCAGAGGTTGTGACGTGGACAAACCGAAGAACTTAGCAAAAAGTGTGACCGTAGAGTAGAACTATGGAAAAAGAGTGAAGCTCATAATAAAAAGTGATGCTTATATAAAGAGAAACCGTAAACCGAGGAATCGGAAGACATCGGTTTCTTTTTTTTATTAGGAAAAACACCGGCGACAATGCATTGACCTTTACAACAAAAAGCGGTATACTAGAGGAAGTGTGCAAAACGATAAAATGTAATGGAGGAATTCGATTGATAAATGTAACGAATGTAAGTTTAAGATTTTCCGATAAGAAATTATTTGAAGAAGTAAGTATGAAATTCACCCCGGGAAACTGTTATGGGGTTATCGGTGCCAACGGCGCGGGGAAATCCACTTTTTTGAAGATCCTATCGGGCGAGGTGGAACCCAACAGCGGAGAGGTTTCCATGACTCCCGGGGAACGGATGGCGGTGCTGAAACAAGACCACTATCAATATGATGAAGACGTGGTACTGGATATTGTGATGATGGGCCATGAAAGACTTTATCAGATCATGAAGGAAAAAGATGAGATTTACGGCAAAGGAGATTTTACCGAGGAAGACGGCGTGCGGGCCGCAGAGCTGGAAGCGGAATTTGCGGAACTTGACGGTTGGGATGCTGAGGTGAGCGGAGAAAAGCTGCTGATGGGTCTTGGGATTACCAAAGATCAACACACGGAGCAACTGAAGAATCTGGACGGTTCTGACAAGGTAAAGGTTTTACTGGCCCAGGCACTGTTTGGAAATCCTGATATTTTACTGCTGGATGAGCCTACGAATCACTTGGATTTCAAAGCCATAACCTGGTTGGAGAACTTTTTGATGGATTATGAAAAAACCGTTATTGTGGTTTCCCACGATCGACACTTCTTGAATACTGTATGTACCCATATGGTGGACATTGATTTTAATAAAGCAAAAATGTTTGTAGGAAACTATGATTTTTGGTATGAGTCCAGTCAATTAGCCCTACGAATGATGAAAGATCAGAACAAGAAAAAGGAAGATAAGGTAAAGGAGCTGCAAAGTTTTATTGCAAGGTTCAGCTCCAATGCTTCCAAAGCCAAACAGGCTACTTCCAGGAAAAAAATGCTGGAGAAACTAACCATCGATGATATTCAGCCATCCACCAGAAGGTATCCTTTTGTCGGGTTTACCCCGGATCGGGAAGCCGGCAAGGAAATCCTTAGTGTAGAGGGGATTTCTAAAACCATTAATGGTGAAAAAGTCTTAAATAATATTTCTTTTACCCTTCGAAAAGGAGACAAAGTAATTTTACTTGGGGAAAGTGCCGTGGCAAAAACCACCCTGATGGAAATTTTAATGGGGAAAACGGAAGCGGATACCGGATCCTATCAATGGGGAACCACCACTACCCAGTCATATTTACCCAGCGACAACAGTGAGTTTTTTGAAGGCTTGGGATTATCCTTAGTAGACTGGTTAAGACAGTATTCCGAGGAAAAGGACGAGACTTATATTCGAGGATTTTTAGGGAAAATGCTTTTTTCCGGAGAAGAAGCCATGAAAAAAACCGACGTATTATCGGGAGGAGAGCGGGTTCGCTGCATGCTCTCACGGATGATGCTGTCGGGTGCAAATGTTTTATTGCTGGACGAGCCTACCAATCATTTGGACTTGGAATCCATCCAAGCGGTAAATAATGGATTGGATGCTTTTAAAGGAACCTTGCTATTTTCTTCTCACGACTACAAATTTATTGAAACCGTAGCCAATCGAATCATTGAAATAACCCCGAACGGCATTGTGGACCGGATGATGAGTTTCGACGAATACATCAATGATGATAAGCTGCAAAAAGAAGTCAGCGAGCTTTATAAAGCCAGCTAAGAACGATAAAAAGGAAAGATCCTCTATTGAGGTTCTTTCCTTTTTTGTGGCTTAAACTTTTGGTATATTGGGTTAAACCGCTTGACGTTCCTCTTGATCTTCAAAGGAATTCAGTTCGGAAATAATATGATATAAAGACTTTAATGCTTCCGAAGGCAAGGCGTCCACACCGTTTTTTTCGGTTTGTCTAGACTCCACGAATTGGATACGCTTAAAAAAGTTCGTCATAAAAGATTTTCGATAGTCATCATCTTTCAGATCCGCTTCAAAACCCTCAATTTCCATAATTTCAAACTCATCGAAGGGTTCCCATCTTTTAAACTCCGCACGATTCTCCACAATGGATTCGATAATTCCCAAGGTGATCTCGGGAGTGACTTTTTTGTCCATAAACTCTCCCGTATTAATTATATAGCAGTCCACCCCATCGGCAATTAAGGTTTTAAACAGGGAATAGTCGATGCTTAAGGGATAGGTGCGAAAGGGGTTCGCATAGGGTTCTGCCACCAATTGATTGGGATCTACGCCCTTCGCCAGTCGTTCCGCGGAGGTTCTGAATGTGGCAAGGGTGGCTCCCATAGCGGAACCAAGTTCGGCGCCCTTTACTTTTAACACCGGGGGCAAAGTGGGATCTTTCATGATCCAGAATAACGCATCCACCGGTTCCTCTAAGCGGTCCACCCGGTTCTTGGTCCATAATTTGGATTTAATCGCCCGGCCGTTACCGTTTCGAATATCCTCGGTTACGGGATAGATTTTTCCGTCATCATACATAATGGCCCCGTTGTTTTGGGTGGTCAGAATGTATTTGTTGTCCTCACAGCCCATGGGATAATCCGCGGTCTTGTCAAAGTACGTAGGTTCCAAGGCGACGGAGGTTTTGTTTTCGATATCCACAATAAATGCGTCATCGTGGAGTACGGTTACGTCGTATTTGTTATCATGCTTAGCATGGGTAATGGTGGATTTTCCCGATCCGGAAAGACCGAAAGCGGCGATGGTGAATTTCTTATCCTCCAGGTTATAACGTTTCATGCCTCCATGACAAGCGGCGTAGCCGTTTCTTGCCGCTGTTCCCCAGGCCAGGGTTAAGGTGCCTTTTTTATACTCGCCGAAATACTTCATCCCCAGCAGCACCGCACAGTTGTGTTCGGGATCGAAAAACGTAAGCCCGTAGGGATGATCCGGGTGAGTCCAGTCGGGGTCCGCAAAAACAATAATATCCCCCTCGGGAATTTCTTTGGAAGCTTTGTACATTTCCGCGTACTTTTCGTTAATATATTGAAAATTTAATAACCAACTGTAAAGAATATTTTCATGGTTTTCAGGAAGGATTAAATGAGCTTTAATCATGAATTCCGGATCCAGTCCCACAAGGGCTTCTCCGTGATACATTTTTTGATAACGGGTTTTATAAATCGCCTCACGTATAAGTCCCGAATACTCGGTCACATCCACGTTCGGATCTCCCACGATTTTTCGTGCCGCGGCGCATCGGCCAAAGGCGGTGCCGTCGTTGAATAACAGGGCATTGCTTCCTTCCTGCAGCCCTAATTTTTCCGGTTCGTACACGGGGATTCCGGTCAGCTCTATGGTTCCCGGGCTGTTTTTTGCCAGATGGTGAGCTTGGGATACGGTTTTTACCATCTCTACATTGTTTCCGTACAGAGCGGTTTGGATGGTTACCCGAATCTGCGATTTTACCTGATCAAAGCTTTGTCGTCCGTCGTATTTACACATGGTGCTCATTGTCTAACATCCTCCTTGTTTTCCATTAATGGATTATTAAAACCGTTTAATGTAAGCATTAACAGCTTTTATTATAGAATAAGTATAACGTATATGCAAGGCTTTTTCTAAAAAAGTATAACACATATAAAAAAAATTTTCTATTATGCCATAAATCGAGGATTTTTGTTGAAATAAACCATGTTCTGAGATAAACTGATAAATGCATAAAAGTTTCGAAATCTTTTGAATAGAATCGAAAAAAGCAAATAAGAAGGGCCTTACTAATGAAAGGAATCTAAGCAATAATGTGTTATGCTAAAAATTATAGAGAGGATGGGCAGCATGCGTGAAATGATCGAAAATATCACAGCATTACAACCGATGACCTGGAAAAATCCTAAGAAAAAACAGGCAGTAAAAGTCCTGGAAGGTTTTAGCTTGAAAAGGGAAGACATAGAAGATGCGGAGCGGCGTCTTTTACGATTTGCCCCCCTGATATATAAGTATTTTCCCGAAACCGTAGATGGAATCATAGAATCCCCCTTTCAAGAACTCCCGGAGATGAAAAAAAGTCTTGAGAAAGATTATTCTAAAAAAATTAAGGGGAAACTTTATGGGAAGTGTGATAATCAATTAAAGATTGCGGGATCAATTAAGGCCCGTGGGGGAATATACGAAGTATTGAAGTTTGCAGAAACCATCGCCCTGGAAAATCACTGGATTACCCTTGAGGATAACTACGCAGTATTAGGCGAGGAAAAATACCGAAGTCAATTTGCTCAATACAAAATTGCGGTAGGTTCCACGGGAAATCTGGGCCTTAGCATCGGGATTATTTCCGCCACCCTGGGATTTGAAGTTACGGTGCATATGTCCAGGGACGCTAAATCATGGAAAAAGGATCTTTTAAGAAAAAAAGGCGCCAAGGTCGTGGAATACAACGAGGACTACGGAAAAGCGGTGGAAGAGGGGCGGAAAGCCTGCCTAGGCGATGAAAAAGCCCATTTTATCGATGATGAAAATTCCAAGGACTTGTTTTTAGGCTACAGTGTGGCCGCCCTTAGACTGAAAAAGGATTTAGAAAGAAATAAGATTAGGGTAAATGAAAAACATCCCCTACGGGTTTATCTTCCCTGTGGTGTGGGAGGAGCCCCGGGCGGCATAGCTTTTGGACTGAAAACCATTTTTAAAGACGCAGTTCAGTGTTATTACGTGGAACCAACCCATGCACCCTGTATGCTTTTAGGCCTTATTACGGGAAAAAAAGAACAACTCCATATCAAAGACTACGGAATTGATAATATTACGGAAGCCGACGGCCTTGCGGTGGGAAGGCCGTCAAAAATGGTATCGGACCTATCGGAAACATTAATTGATGGAGGCTACACCCTAGAGGATGAAACCCTGCTAAGGTTGATGAAAATGATATACAGCTCCGAGAAAATAAAAATTGAACCCTCCGCCGCCGCCGGTCTCTTAGGACCCGTGTTATGGAAAGATACAAAAGAAACCACCCATATTGCATGGCTCACCGGAGGGGATTTGATTCCCGAAGAAGCCTTTCAGAAATTGCTCGATCAATAAGGAGTAATCACAAAATTATGTGCGGATCGTCACGAATAACTATAAAGCTGTTATAATCCCGGGGTTTCGGGTATAAACCTCAAGGATTATAAAAACAAGGAGGAAAGATATGCAGACACTATTATATAGTTTTATAGCCGGCGTCTCCACGGTACTGGGAGTATTTGTTCTGGTACTGTTCGGAAACCCTTCAGAAAAAGTACTGGCAACCCTACTGGGTTTTGCCGGTGGAATTATGCTCGGGATATCCGTATTTGAGTTAATGCCCGAGGCCTTGGAAATGGGGACCATGA
>SKRE01000035.1 GCA_007118655.1 Clostridiales bacterium
TCCTACGGCGGATCAACGGGAGGTTTACCAAGCGACCCTCAGGCATATTGCCTTTGAAGGCCGATGTTTTGTGATCATGAGCAATCAGTACGTGGAAAAATCCATGTATCCTCCGGATCTTAATTATTATGATGATCTAAAAGATCTGCCGGAGGTTATGTGCAGAGGAGGGAGCTGTATTATTAATCCCTACGGAGAATATATCGCGGAACCTCTATTTGACAGACCGGGTATTATTACCGCGGAGTTGGATTTGGACCAGATCGTGCAATCGAAATTTGACTGGGATCCCGTGGGCCATTATAACAGACCGGAAATATTTGATTTCAAAATAAAAGAATGATGGTAAATGAAATTGCAGTAGTTAAATTTACGAGAAGGTGTAGCGGAACAAGGTTATGACACCCTGAACATAGAAATCATGTGATTGTTTGAACATCTCGCAGGAGAAACTTCCCACCGGTGAGGCGTGCCCAAGGATGTTATGAGGTTTTTTAATTATCAAAAAACGGGGTATAAGGTATTAAACACTGAAAAATCGGGAGTGATCGCTTTGAATACCGTAAAGCTATTGACCAAAGCTTATCAAAATGCAAAAATCGAAACAATTGATGAAAAATCAAAGTATATTATTTTTAGCGACTGTCATAGGGGCAATGGAAGTATGTCCGATGAGTTCAGCAGAAATGAAAATACATATTTGTATGCCCTTAAACACTATTTTGATCAGGGGTATACCTATATTGAAGCCGGGGATGGAGATGAGCTTTGGGAGCATAAGTTCGGACACATTAAAAAAGCCCATGCCGGGGTATTCAGCAGGATTAGGAAATTTCATGAGGATGGTCGTTTGATTATGCTTTTTGGTAATCATAATATATTTTTAAAAAATGAAAACTACGTTAGAAAAAATTACGAGACTTTTTACGATCATTATTATGAGGTTCAGAATAATCTGTTAAAAGGGATTAAACCCCAGGAGGCATTGCGGTTAAAGGTGCAAAAAACTGAGCAGGAAATTTTTATCGTCCATGGGCATCAGGGGGATTTCTTAAACGATCAATTCTGGGTCTTTGCCATGTTTTCCCTGAAGTACTTTTGGAGGTTCCTGCATTCCTTTGGCATTCGAAATCCTGCAAGTCCCGTAAAAAATGTCCACAAGCAGCATAAAATTGAGAAAAATTACAATAAATGGATTGAAGAGAATAAAACAATGCTTTTATGCGGTCACACCCACAGGGTAAAGTACCCGAAACAGGGGCAGCTTCCTTATTTCAACACCGGTTGCTGTGTGTATCCCAGGAGGATTACCGGTATTGAAATTGCTGATGGAAAAATCCTGTTAGTGCAATGGCGGACGGTTCCGGATCACGATGGAATCCTGAGAGTACAAAGAAAAATTCTTAGGGGACCGGAGCCGATTGAGAAGTTTGATATCAGATGAGAAAAAGTCCAGGCAATTACAGACAAAACAGACTGCGCCAGGGAGAGATTGTGAACCATAAATACGCAGAGAGAAATTAACCTGTAATGGGTTGTATAAAGCATTGACAATAAAAACCGCATCCTATATAATTAAATCATGATTCGATTGAGCAAAATTAAATTTTCTCAATCTGAAACCTGGGGAGAGAAGAAAAATGAATAAATACGATAAGATTAAGTTGGATAATCAGATATGTTTTCCTTTATATGCATTATCCAGAGAAGTGATCAAATTATATAAGCCGATACTGGAAAAGCACAATTTAACCTATACCCAATATGTAACAATGCTGGTAATTTGGGAAAAGGAGAAAATTGATTTTAAAGCCTTAGGACAAAAGCTTCATTTAGATTCCGGAACCTTAACACCGGTGGTTAACAAGCTGGTATCCATGGGACTGATTATTAAATATCGAAATGAAGCGGACGATCGATTGGTCACCATAGAAATAACCGATAAAGGAAAACTTCTAAAAGAAGATATACTGGATGTACCGGATCAGATATTTTGCAATTTTGAAGGGGATATTGAAGACGCTAAGATGTTGAAAAAATACCTGGATAAGTTTTTAAATTTAACAAAGGATCAGCAGAGCTGAATCTTGTTAGGGATTCAGCTCTATATTTTAACTCAATCAATTTGACAAAATTAAATTTCTCGAAATCACTAAAAATTCCGGCCTATGCATCCTGTGTATTGGTGTTTTAAAACATAGTTACTTTAGAAAGGAGCAGTGTACATGAATATTAATTTTTTAATGGAAGAAACCGAGAAAAAACGATACAGTGTAAGAAATTATCTGGAGCGGGAGGTTGAACCGGATACAAAAGAGAAGATCGAATCCTATATCGCCTCCTTGGAAAATCCTTTCGGGAAAAAAGTGAACTTTCATTTTCTAAACTCCAATGAGATGGAGGGAGAAGAAAAACTTGGGACTTACGGGGTCATTAAAGGGGCGAAGCAATACATGGGAACCACGATAAAACTAGAGCCCATGGCCTTGGAAGCTCTCGGGTATGAATTGGAAGCCGTGATCCTTTATTTAGCCGATTTAGGTCTTGGAACCTGTTGGTTAGGAGGAACATTTAATCGTAAAGGCTTTGCAAGTGCCATGAACATCGGAGAAGATGAGCTGTTTCCCATCATAACCCCCTATGGATATCCCGCTGAGAAAATGCATATCAAAGAAAAGGCAATGAGAAGAATGATCAAAGCCGATCATCGTAAAGAATGGCAGGAGCTGTTTTACAATAATGATTTTTCCACACCCCTTGGGGAAGAAACCGTTGGGGATCTCCGTTTTCCACTGGAAATGGTCAGACTCGGACCCTCAGCATCAAACAAACAGCCCTGGAGAGTACTGCTGAAAGATAATGCCTGCCATTTTTACGAGTACAAAGAGCCGGGATACAGTAAGTATTTTTCCTATGACATTCAACGGGTGGATATGGGAATTGCCGCCGCTCACTTTGATTTTTCCGTAAAAGAAAAGGGAATAAACGGGGATTTTGATACTGAATGTGAACCGGAAGTAGAATTACCGGAGCATATGGAATACAGATTCTCTTGGATCAGGAAATAAGAGACAATGATTGCAATGCAAAAACCTGAACAGTAGAAGGCGTGTTCCGCAGCAGATATTAGGGTGCAAAAGGATCAAAGACCGATAATTTAAAGAGGAGATGATAAAGATGGGCAATGTAGCATTAAACCAAACCGCACCGGATTTTGAAATGGAGGATTTTCACGGAAGCAAAGTAAAGCTTTCAGATTTTAGAGGTGAGAGTAATTTACTGATCGTACTGAACCGAGGTTTTGTCTGACCTTACTGCCAAAAGCATATGATGCAGTTGCGTCAAGACGATGATCAGTTTCAAGATAAAGAAACGAAAATTGTTGTTATCGGACCTGAGAAGGCTAATAAATTCCAGGACTATTGGAAAGAGCATGATCTGGAATTTATAGGGATCCCCGATGAGAAAAAATCCGTACTGGAATTATACGGACAAAAGGTGAACTTTTTTAAGCTCGGGAGAATGCCGGCACAGATGCTGGTGGATAAGGAAGGGGCTCTGCGGCATATCCATTACGGACATTCCATGAAGGATATTCCGGAGAATCAAGAAATTTTAAAGCTGATCGACAGACTGTAGTCTGCGCAGAAAAAAGCACCAAACACTTGGTATCAACCAGTATTTGGTGCTTTTTAACGGTTAAATCTTAATTAATCCACGAATACCTCAGGTGCGGGCTTGACAGCTTTGTCCTTCGCCGTTGAAAGTGCTTTCGCATCGGCCAAACTATAGGCATAAAAACATGCTGCAACGATTAAATAACCTAGGGGATACTGAATGTCATGCATGAATCCCAGGCTCGGGGCATGTATAAAACCGAAAACGGAAAGAGCCGAAGCCGTTAAGGCTGTAATGGTGGCTTTTTTGTAGTTGTCGTCAATAATATAAACCGTCATGGCACCCCAGATGATTCCGGTAAACATGGCGCCTTGACCAAGTGGAACGATGGCTGAAGAGAGTCCTTCTACCGCATCCGGTGCGGCGTTGTTAAACCGGGTCATAATATAATTTGCCAAATAAGGGAACATGGCAATGACCACAGCGGGAAAATGTTTGTGAGGTACAGAGCTGAAGGCTTGTGATATCATGGAAATTCCTACAAACACTAAAATCGGTGCGATCACCGGTAAGGGAATGATTTCCGACATGGCGGCAACAATTCCAAATAAAGAAGCTAACATAAATACCACACCGTTTAGTACGGAGTATCCCCGGCCTGCATTCATCCATTTTGATCCAACGGAAGCAATATATACGGTAGTCGGGAAAACTCCTCCGAAAACTCCGCCTAACATAGTACCGATCCCATCAACCAGCTGACATTCAGAGACACTGTAATCATCTCCTGCAGCGGACATGGCTTCCACATTATTCATGGTTTCGATAAAATTATAAATGGAAATCGGGATCAGTATGGCTAACAGGTTAACCATGGGTCCGAATAAGAATGAAAAACCTTCAATAAAACCGAGGGTGGGAATGAACGGGTAAAAGCCCACGGTGGAAAGTCCGCCGGAGAGCTGACTCATATCCGATTGGCCCAGGGAATAGGCAAGGACGGTTCCGATGATAATTGCAAATAAAGAAGCGGGAATTCTAAAAGGCATACTTTTTTTAGCAATCAGACCGATGATGATAATGCTGAGTACCAACATCCCCACGATGGGCATTTCAAAAGTATTAAAAAACAGTTCCGCGCCGATAAATGAAAAGGCAACTCCCGCTAAAGCACCGAGCATGGCGGCTCGAGGGAGAATTCTACGAATCCAGTTTCCGAGGATGCTGCCTGCGGCTTCTACGGCACCCCCGAAAATACAGGCGGCCACTCCGATTCTCCAAGCCACATAGGGGTCATTGGTAAGTGCGAGAGCCGGTCCAAGGACTCCGAAAAGGTAAATAAACATTACCGGGGTACTGATTCCATAGGCAAGTGCGGTAACGTCGGTTCGTTGTTCTTTGATTGCTAAACGGTTGGCAGAGTAGGCATAATAGATGTTTCCCACTAATACTGCCACCGCCGCTCCGGGAATAACCTGTCCATAAACAATGTCGGAAGGGTATCCCATTGCAATCATGGCTACAGCGATTAACACAAAGTTTGCTAAGTTGTTCTGGAACAGTGCAAAGAAGCCGTCGATGTCTTCGCGTTTAAACCATGGGTAATGAAAACTCTTTTCCATAATAATTCCTCCTATAATGTATTATGTATCTATCATAACCAATTATACAGAATATTTCTATAAATGCTTTGTGGTTTAGTCACAAAATTTTATTTATGGAGATAAAAATAGTTAATAATTTATCAATAAGTAAAATAATTCTGGGGAAAACATCGACAGAAAATCCACACTCAGGAACCGGGTAATCACTACCTGAAAAATATAAATAATCAGAGATACTGTAAATGATTTAAAGGA
>SKRE01000106.1 GCA_007118655.1 Clostridiales bacterium
AAATTCTGATCAAGTTTCAACTCCTGATAATCCCAAAGGGGAAGCATCGGCTGATGGTCGCTTTCCCGGTGCAGGACTCTCATATATGGATCTCCTCCCCGGACTATAAAGAAGAGGTTCCCGGTGTTCCGGTCATAACGGAAGGGATTGTACAGGTGATTGTTATAAGAAGAATAAAACTTATGATTCGGACTGAAAAAATAATACTGTCCAAAGATCATCAACTGCCCCGGTTCCAGTTCTTCATTTACGTCTTCGTAGCGGTCCAGCAGGGTGAAGGCTTCATGGTCCAACAGATCTTCAACTGTTAATTGGTAGTTTCCCCCGGGAAGGGAGGCTAGCCTCCCTGGATCCGCCTCTAAAATCATTAGCTCCTGATTATCTTTCGTGGCGACAAATACCTGATCCTCCCCGGAGTAGGTCATGGTATAACCTTCATCTTCCTGTTGGAAAATCATTTTTCTTGTTACTTCTTCTTCTACGGTCCAAATTTCCCGACGGAAAACCTCTTTGTCGCTGCTGGAATGGATGAAATGTTCTGCGAAAAATACATTTTCCGAGAGGGGGGTGAAACGGTAGTGGTGATCCTCAAAATCATAATAGTTCCACTCCTCCGGATCTTCTTCCGATTCATCCTCTTCCGCCGTCTCAGCAGTTTCCTCCGCTGCCGCCTGTTTTTCATAGGGTCCCGGCGCAATAGAAATTATTATATTCTTTTCAAGATCCAAAATCCACTGTTCATTTTGATGATTTGCCAGAAAAATCCGATCCTTATCCATTATCGTAAAGCTTCGAATCCCGCCGATCTCCCTAAAAGCATCCGTCAAGCCCTGGTCCAACTCCAGCCCCGCCTCGGTGCCCCGGTAAATCTCTAGACTGCTTTTTGGAAGGATTTCTTCTACAACCCCTTCGGGACCAAGATAATAAACGATCAACATATCGTGGGCTTCACTGACGAAATAATCGCTCCGAAGCATGATCTCATGATTACTTAACTGATCATAGCTTTTTTCGATCAGTACCTGTTCCTTTTCCATATCCATTAGTTGGATGACCTTTTGTTCCCGATCTTTTCCAACGCCCCGCTCTCCCATATGATAAGGACGATTCGCAAGATAAAAGATCTCTTCCTGGCTGAAGTCTCCAGCGTCAGGGGTAAGCCGTGTTGCTGTAAGTTCCGGCTCCCAATCCACCCGGTAAATATACTCCCCGTTTTCTCCGAAAAAGACCAAATCGTAGCCTTCCCCTCTTCTAATGCCGTTTCGAACGTAGGAAGTAAAGTCATCGTTCATTACTTCCTCTTTCTGAATTTCTTCTCTTAGTAGGATCTCTCCCTCAACTTCCCCCCTTGCGGGATCATATATCCGGTACCAAATGTCTCCATCCTTCAGGATTAGCTTTCTTCGATCCGCTCCATCTGTATCTCTTGCCACCACTTGATCATTATTATAGTTAAAGGCTGCCAAGGCTTCCGGCCAAGGATCCTCATTGGTTACATGCACACTTTTATAGTAATTCTCTAAGTGTGTAAAGTTCATTCGGGCAATCTGAGGAAAGGTTTCAATGTTTTCCATCAGCTGTTGATAGTACTGGGAACGTCCTCCTCTGGAGATCAAACGGAACCCCCATTCATTATTTCTCGGTTGATTAACCTTCCGAACTTCAAAAACTCTAAGATCCCGTTCATTTTGGGTTTTCTCCCGAAGTTCTTCGATAATGATATCCACTAAGGACTCCCGATCCCCTATCTCCTCCCGGCGATGGCGAAAGTCGTCCAAACTGCCGACTTCCTGTATTTTCATAATTTCATTAAAGATCGCCGTAATCCGGTAGTTTTCTCCTTCCGGATCCCGATGCCAATCGAAGGAAATTCCATTAAAAAAATCCTCTTCCAGCAAGGCGGTCATGACTTCCTGTAAAACCGGATCCCCGTCATGCTCGGAAAAATCCAATGCCTCTCCCATCACGGCTAAGACCCTTTCAAAGTCTTTTACAATTTCCTCCGTGGGATTATGGGGAAGGACCAACTCCAAAACCTCGGGATTTCGAACCTCCCAACGTCCTTCCTCTTCCCTTAATAAAAGTTCCTCTTCTAAGGGATATATGGACAGTTCCCCCTGCTCCACGGCCTGCCGATAAATATCCTGAAGGCTGCTCTGAGGATCCTCTTTCAGCCAGACTTCCTGCTTAATCAATTGATCAAAGTAATAGTCGTAAACATCCACCAAATTAGGTACGGCGATTTGCACCGCTATATGGTTATAATCCCGACTTTGATGGGTCACTTCGTAATCATATATTTTTACAGCATTCACCAGTAGCGGATCGTAATCCCGAAGCATTCGGCTTTTGTTGTTTAACAGCGCCTCTTCCATAGCCTCAAATCGACCATCATCACTGTTTTGAAAGTTTAAAAAAGCACTTCCTCCGATTAATAAAATGAGTACCCCGGCAACCACAGCCAGTAGGATCTTAACCTCATTATGGGAAGGACTTTCCTCGGTTGTTCCCGGGGTTTCTCCCGGCTTTATATAGGTTTTAATATCCTTTGTCTCTGATTTTCTTTGGTGATTTTTCATGGTATCCCCCTATTTTTCATAAATCCGATATTTGGTTCTCTACCGTAATATTCGCTGCCTCGTTCCCGTATCCCTTTTTTATTTTTAAATAAATCACTGAGTTTCACTGATGATTTTTAACTTTGATTGCGCTGTAACATGGTCTGCTTGGGATTCAATTGAGGTAACCACCTGATTTTTTCCATTTTCCTTTGCTTGGTACATGGCCTGATCCGACAAGCGGATTAGTTTTTCCGCCGAAATATTGGCTGAGGGGATCATCGCCGAAACCCCAATGCTGACGGTAACGCCCAGGGCTTCAATCCCGGACCGGATTGCTTCAGCTACAAGCGCCGTTCCTTCTTCATCGGTATCCGCAAGCATCACTACAAATTCTTCCCCGCCGTAACGGGCTACGAAATCAGTGCTGCGCTTTGCTTTTTCCTTTAACACCTTTGCTACCTGCACCAGGCAGTCATCCCCGGCTTGGTGACCGTATTGATCATTAAAGTCCTTAAAATCATCGATATCCATAAAAAGTAAGGATAACCGATGTTTATAACGAATCCCCCGGGCCCACTCCGCTTTTAAGACTTGATCAAAATGCTTTCGGTTCCATATATCGGTAAGGCCGTCCTTTTGAGAAGTCATTTCCAGCTTTTGATAGGTCTTTTCCAAGGCAGAGTTTTGTTCTTCAATCTTTTTGTACGACTCTTTTAGGTCCGTGGTCCGGTCCTCCACCAGCTGCTCCAAGTTCTCATTCCAATTCAGCAGTTCCTTTGTCATCTCTTCATTTTTATTAAAGGTATCCGCATATTTAATGGCCAACACCGCGGAATGGGTCAGTGCAAAAACTAATAGACCAAATGACGAGAGATTCCCTCGAAGAATCACATGGTTAAGGAACTGATAGTCACTCATCAAAATGCTCAAGTACATTAGATCATGAAACATGGTTAGGATTAAAAACCCGTAGCCGAAGGCAATAAAGAAGGCTCCCGGTTCCTTTTTCCGGCAAATTCTAAAAAGAATTATCAATATGTAGGTACTGGCGAAAAGAGAGAAAATCTGAAAGGAGGGATTGATATGATTAAAAATCCGCGCCGGTGTCAAAAGGACCACCCCGCTAAATGAGCCCACTATTATTAGACTTGTTTTAACCACCCAAGAAGGTACATACTGTCGATACATTTCCCGAAAAAACAGCATTAGAATAAGGACTCCGCTATAGTAGCTTAGGGTCTGGAGCTTATGGCTCAGCTCCCAGTTGAAATTCGGAAATAACTGAATGAAGTAGATTTCCCCCACCAGCACGGTTCGAATGCCGATGACCAGGCAGTAGACGGCAAAAAATAAGAGGGTACGGTCTTTTTTGCGGTAATAATAAAGCACCAGATGATAAACCCCCATCACCAACAAACTTCCGAACAGAAACAGTTCATAGGCCAGTCTGCCTTTCGCAGATGCTAAAACCTGGTCATCGGTGCCCACATATATGCTTTCCAGGATCCCCCCGCTTCGATGGTGAAAGTTTGAAACCTGAATAATAATTTCCACCCGTTCCTGTTCAGGCATCACAAAAGCCTGTTGGGTCAGATACTGGGGTACACTTTCTCCAAGATTGGTCCCGACGGTTCCTGCACCGGCCACTTCCTTACCGTCCACCCACATTCGGTAGGCCGTAAGAATCCGGGGCATTCTAAAGGCCGTAATCCGTTCGGGATCCATCAGTACTTCTAATCGATAGGTAGCGTAACCGCTCCCGGACAGCTTCTCGCCGTCAATTCGGTAACCATTCCAGGCACCGGCAATCGGTATGTAATCGGAAGGCTCCGGAGAACCATCGTAAAAATCCTCCGGCTCCAACAAACTCTCCCAGTAGAACTCCCAGCTTCCTTCCAGGGGCTGCAGGCTTTCATGTTCTTCCCGAAGGTCCGGCAGAAGGTTCTCAGCAGTTGCCCTTACCGGCTGGGTTATGATAAGCAAAAAAAGTATTACTATTACAAAAGCCTTAAAGGGTTTTTTCATAGTTTCCTCCAATAGTAAAGTTTTCTATATCTTATAATTGTTTTCATAGTACATAACTGGTCTCGTCATTAAGGGAACTTTCCCTGACTTATAACGTCTAAACCTATAATAACGCAAACTAAAAAAGATGTCTGTTGTACAAAAACAAGCTTTGTTGTGATTGATGGTGAATGTGCCGCGGATTTATCAAAAGGGAGGTTTCAATATGCTAAAACAAATAATGATTTTTGCTATGGTTACCATGGTTTTACTAGGATGTAGTAAGCAAACAACAGAAACAGCAGATTCAATTCAAATAGCAAAAGCATTCCTGGACGAACAAGGATATACCATTTTATCTCACGAGCATACTGAAGAGCCTGATATCTTGACAGAAAAACAGCTAAGAGAAACTTACTACATGACTATTTGGCAAGTTCAGTCGGTCAGCCCTGATCAGTATTTGGGGAAAAATGTTGGTGGTGAGATCTTTATCGTAAAAAATCATCCTCTTGATCATTATGAGCATAGTGATGCTAAGTCTCTTGGGAAAACAAGGGTTCATGTCCTGATTGCAGAGGGAGAAGTTATAGGGGGAACCTCATTTCCGGTCGTAAACGCAGCCCTTTATGGATCTTTATTTTCATTGGATGGCAGAACCTTTGAAGAACTTCATCCCGATGTAAATTGGAGAGCATGGGCAGATGAATGGTTTGAAAAATACTCGGATAAAATTGACCCTTAGTAAAAGGGTTGCTTCAATCCAAGGTCTCGCGGGAGGAGAGTTAAGAGTGATCCCTTAATTACAGCCAATTGCACAGCAAGGACCGAGTTGCTTACTAAAATATTCCTATTAGTCAGTTTTCGGTCCCTTTTAACGCAACTTGGTTCCCGCTGTTTAGTCTGCTTCA
>SKRE01000098.1 GCA_007118655.1 Clostridiales bacterium
CCATTATTGTAGCGGCTTTCTTAAAGCCCAGGGAAGATGGCAGTGAAGAAATGACTCGGGACGGTATTCCGAGAACCATGACCATGCCTATGGTTATCATTGCAGGATTGATTATTTTAGTCGGGATATTCCCTCAAATTATTATGAATATTATTGAGCGAGCGGTTCCCACGTTTTTGTAATTTTAGAGGAGGAGAAACATGAAGGATTTAAACAGTAAGCAAAAAGAAAATTTCCTGCAACGAATCATAGGTAATCTGGACTCTTTTTGTGTGAATTGTATATTAGTATTTGTATTGACTATTTTCCTCGTGGGGATATTTATTATGATCACCTCAGGGGGAGCCATCGGTCCCGAGGGAAATTTAATTTTTGATGCAAAGTTCTCCGTTGCAGAGACCTTTGTGAATCTGATCAACAATATTCCCTACCTGCCCTTTATCGCTATACTGATCCCCTTAATCGGGGGTCCGCTGGAGGCCTATATCGGAAGAAAATCGGAAACCCTTCGGGATTCCACCGTGGTAAATTCCACTTTCATTACATTTTTAATGATTTTAGCCATGTACCCCCAAGTTGCGGAGGGGAGTATCGACTACTATATTCCCGGAGTTTTTGGAGTGGGACTGCATTTTACCGTAGATATGCTTGGATTTATTATGGCCATGACCGCCGGGGTTTTGTGGTTGATGGTAACCATTTATACCCGGGACTACATGAAGATTGAACGGCATCGGAACAGATTTTCCTTATGGATGGCGGTAACCTTCGGAGGAATTCTCGGAACCATATTTGCGGGAGATATTTTAACGATGTTTCTTTTCTTTGAGATGATGACCTTAACCTCTTATATGTTGGTGGCCCACAACCAGTCCAAGGAATCCATGCTGGCGGGAAACAACTACATTTATATGGGGGTAGCCGGAGGTCTGAGTATTCTCCTCGGAATTATTCTTTTATATGTTTACACGGGAACCCTGCAGTTTGTTCCCCTAGCGGCGGAACTGAACGAGTTGGGATGGATGAAGTACCTGATCACTTTATTCTTTGTGTTGGGATTTGGAGTAAAGGCCGGAATGCTCCCGCTGCATATCTGGCTGCCCAAGGCCCATCCTGTAGCCCCCTCGCCGGCCAGTGCCTTGCTTTCGGGGATTCTAATCAAAGTTGGAGCCTTTGGACTGCTTCGTATTATTACCAGTTTCTTTGTCCCTGCCACCATGGATTTATCGGCATTGGACCCTACTTTGTGGTCGGTTTCCGAAAACCTGGGAGCGGTAATCATCTGGGTGGGGATTGCCACCATGACCGTGGGAGTATTTATGGCGTTGCAGCAGTCCCATATGAAAAAGATGCTGGCGTATCACTCCATTTCTCAAATGGGGTATATTGTAATGGGAATCGGAGTGGCGGCCTATCTTGGAGACTATGGAGCCATGGGCTTTACCGGGGCGGTATATCATATTGTAAACCATGCCCTCTTTAAAGGTCTGCTGTTTATGGTAGCAGGATTGGTATATCTTAGGACCAAAGAACAGGATATGTATAAGCTTGGCGGGCTCTGGAGAAAAATGCCCTTTACCGCTTTGGTTTGCTTGATTGCTGCCCTGGGAATTACAGGGATGCCGGGATTTAACGGCTTTGCCAGCAAATCCATGCTTCATCACGCCATTATTGAAGCCTATGAATACGGTCATCATTCTTTCCGATATGCAGAGGTGATGTTTACCATCGTCAGTGCCGGTACCGTATGTTCTTTTATTAAGCTTTTCGGTTACGTTTTCCTCGGAAAAACTCCGGAAAAATATCAAAATATTGAAGGGGATAATGGAATGATGGATATGGCTATGGCAGGACTTGCGATTTTAATCGTAGCCATCGGACAGGCTCCCAATTACTTCCTAAATGCATTTTTAATCCCTGCAGCTCAGCAGTTTGTGTACGACCCGTATTTTATTAATAGTTATTTAGTGGATATGAACTTTTTTAACTACGCGGATATCTCCATCATGTTCTGGATTTATCTGTTCGGTTTCGGGATATTCTTTATCGGAAGCCGGTATCACTTATTCCATTTAACCATGCCGGACTGGATGGACGTAGAGACGACCTTGTATCGACCGATTTATAATCTGGTTTACAAAAATGCGATCAAAATCACTGATCGCTATGAAATGACAATTATTAAGGAAGATGTTATAATATATACGGTAATTTTAACCGTCGCTCTGATTATTTTGACCCGAATCATATAAAATGAGAGCTCTTGCTGATCCTTCTGCTTAAGGAAGCAGGAGCTTTTATCATAGGAAAGGATGAGAAACATTGGATATTATTTCAAGAGGAATCATTCAAGTATGGATGCCTGCATCGGTTGTCCTTTTTATCGTTCTTGAATTACTGATAATTCCGTCAATAGGAGACAAGGAGCGGAAAATTCGACGAAATGTGGTGAAAGTCTTTGTGCTCCTCACTACGATTTTTATGATTCTGATTTTCAATGAAGTCCAACGGGCCCCTGTGGTCTATGAAATCGGTAATGTTTTCGGTATGGGAGCCATATTTCGTATTGATATGCTTAACTACGTATTTATTATTTTAACCGGAATTGTATGGCTGGCCCTGGGTATTTACAGTTTGGAAGACATCAACTATGTTTTCTATACCTTAACATACTTTGCTATTATCGGTACCCTGATGGCTGGAGACCTTTTGAGCTTCTTCCTGTTTTTTGAGGCGATGACCTTTATTTCCTATGCATTAATGGTGTATCACAGAGGGGATGACCAATTAGAGGCGGGAAAAGTCTATATTTACATGGGAATTATCGGCGGTCTTTCCATTCTCAGCGGAATTTTAATGCTCTCCGCTTATACGGGCAGCTTTGAATGGAGTCCCTTAGCGGTGCAGTTTAGCGAGATGGGATCAGTCAAATATGTCATTGCTGCGTTTCTAATCGGAGGGTTCGGTATAAAAGCGGGGATGGTTCCTTTTCATTTTTGGATGCCGAAGGTTTACGAAGGAGGACCGATTTCTGTGGTGGCTCTTTCTTCCGGGATCCTGATAAAAATTGGTGCTTACGGAATTATTCGAGTGATCTCAGTGGTATTTTCAGTTACAGACAGTGCCCGGCTCAGTTCGGTAGAGCTTCTATGGCAGGTTTCGAGAAATATCGGAGCCGTGGTAATTTGGCTGGGTATTTTGACCATGGTGGTAGGGGTCTTTATGGCCCTGCAACAGGGAAATATGAAGCGGATGCTGGCCTACCACAGTGTAAGTCAAATGGGATATATGATTATGGGAATCGGTGTTGCGGGCTATTTAGGCTTTGACGGAGCCATGGGTTTTACCGGGGCCATCTTTCATATGGTCAATCATGCTTTCTTTAAGGTTATTCTCTTTATGGTGGCAGGCTTGGTATACCTTCGTACCCGGGAATGGAACATGTACAAACTGGGAGGGCTGTGGAAAAAGATGCCTCTTACGGCCCTTCTTTGCTTAATAGCAGTATTTGGCATTACAGGTATGCCTGGATTTAACGGTTTCGCCAGTAAGTCGGTGCTTCACCATGCCATTGACGAGGCCTATCTTTACGGGCACGAGGTTTTTCGGTATGCAGAGCTCCTCTTTGTCATCGTCAGCGCGGGAACCGTATGTTCCTTCTTGAAGTTCTTCGGGTACATCTTTCTGGGGGATCTTGCTCCTGAGTATGAAAAAATTGAAGGAGACCATTATCGTATGAACGCCGCTATGGGTATACTGGCAGTCTTCGTTGTCGCCATCGGTCTGAATCCCTCTTTCTTCTTTGAGGGTTATTTGATTCCTGCGGCCAGAAGCTTTACCTTTAGTCCGGAGTTCATTCAAAGTTATCTGGTCGGGTTAGAGTTTTTTGGTGCCGATGAGGTTGTGGACTTCCTCGGAGTTTATATTATCGGTTTTGGAATGTTTGTGGTGGGAGTGAAATTCCATTTATTCAGTCTGCCGCTGCCGAAATGGATTAATGCGGAACGTTTTATTTATAAACCGGTTACGGTGGTTTGCGAAAAATTCCCGGACTTTTGTGTACAGCAATTTGAAAAAAGAATTATTTTTGGAGATGTGGTCATTTACGCCGTATTATTAACGGCGATTTTAGGAATGTTAATTATTTTCGGAATATAGGCGGGAGAAATCAAGCAGCGAATGAAAACAGTATTCTGCCATACCTATTTTATTAATAAAATCAATACCATACATTTTAGACAATCGAAAAATCTTTAGAAAAGGAGCACGGTTATGATAAAAGGCGTAGGGATTGATATCGTTGAAATTCATCGAATCGATAAAGCTTTGAAGAAAAACCCGAAGTTTATTCACCGGGTTCTGACTGAAAAAGAAACGGTCTACATCCAGGAAAATCAGAAACCGAGCGCTACGGTGGCAGGCTATTTTGCAGCGAAGGAAGCCGTAAGTAAAGCTTTAGGCACAGGACTGCGGGGTTTTACCTGGCAGGATATTGAAATACATAAAGATGAACGGAACCGACCCTTTGTTGTTCTTTATAACAGAGCAAAGGAACAGCTGGCAATCATCGGGGGCACCGAGGTTTGGATCAGTATTTCCCATAGTAAAAAAGATGCGGTGGCACAAGCCGTAATCAGTTAAGGAGGATCATATGATTAATAGAGATGCACTGCGTCCCGTATGGGCGGAAATTAATTTAGATCATTTGGCTTATAATATGAGGGAAGTAAAACGTAATATTAATAAAAACACCTTAGCCTGTGCCGTAATCAAAGCCGATGGATATGGCCACGGTGCGGTGGAAATCGCCGAAACCCTGGAAAAATCCGGAGCGGACCGTTTTGCGGTGGCCGCCCTGACCGAAGCCATTGAATTACGAAAGTCAGGAGTTAGCCTTCCGATAATGGTAATGGGTTATACCCCAAAGGCTCAATTTGAAAGGATTTTGGCATATGATATTATCCAAACTGTCTATACCTACGAACAAGGGAAGTTTTTCAGTGAAAAAGCCATGGCTCTGGGTAAAAAAATGACGGTTCATATCAAAGTGGATACCGGTATGTCCCGGCTGGGATTTCAAACCCATAAACAGGATCAGGAAAAAATGAAAAAAATTCTGGGTCTGGAAGGCCTGATTGTAGAGGGAATTTTCACCCATTTTGCCGTAGCCGATGATAAAGACAAGGATTTTACTTATTTGCAGTTTGAAAAGTTTCAAAATCTAATAAAAAAACTGGAAGCCGAGGGCTTTCAAATACCCATTAAGCATGTTTCCAATTCCGCGGCAATCATTGATCTTCCCGAGATGAATCTGGATATGGTACGGGCAGGACTAATGCTTTACGGTCTCTATCCTTCTAAAGATGTGGATCATAATAAAATAAAGTTGAAAAAAGTTATGGAAGTAAAGGCGGAAATATCCTTAGTGAAAGACTTAGAAAAAGGGCGGGCAGTCAGTTACGGTTTAACCTATAAAACAATTGAAACACGTCGGATTGCTACTCTCCCTGTGGGATATGCCGACGGATTCACAAGGCTTTTGACGGATAAGGCCAGGGTGATTATTAAGGGAAAAGCCTATCCGATAGTGGGAAGAATCTGTATGGATCAGTCCATGGTTGATATCACCGGCGAAGAGGCAGAGATCGGAGATACAGTTACCGTCATCAGCAGCAATGACGAGGACCCAAATACCGTTGATGATTTTGCGGAGTTGCTCGGCACCATTAACTATGAAATTGTGTGCATGATCAGCAGAAGGGTTCCGCGGGTATATGTAAAACAGGGAGAAGTATGGGCAATTACCGATCACTTGTTGACACGACATTCTTAAGTGATATATAATATAAGTTAGCCTAATACTTATGACTGGGAGGTGCAGTATGAATAATTCAGAGAAATTCACCGTAGAATTACCCTCAACCCTTATTAAAGAGGCGGATCATCTGGCAAAAATCGAGAATTTGAACCGAAGTGAATTTCTGACAAAGGTAATTCGAACTTATCTTCAAGAAAAATGCTTTGGAGAAAAGCTTTGTAAAATGAAAGAAGGATACGAGGAAATGGCAAATATTAATGCTGCCCTGGCGGAACTGGGTATGTGCTTAGATTTGTTTTCCCTGGAAGACTATGAAAACAATATATCGGAGAGTGATTAAACAGTGGCAATTAAAAGAGGAGATATGTTTTACGCAGACCTGAGTCCCGTTGTGGGATCGGAACAAGGTGGGGTAAGACCGGTGTTGATTATTCAAAACAACATCGGAAACAAATACAGCCCGACTGTTATTGTTGCGGCCATAACATCGAAGATTAACAAGGGCAAGCTGCCCACCCATGTGGAGTTGGATACCACTCATTATAAAATCCCTAAAAACTCCGTAATCTTACTGGAACAGATTCGAACCATCGATAAAAAACGATTGGAAGAAAAAATCGGAACCCTGGACGACCGAACCATGATTAAAGTAAATCGGGCACTGTCCATCAGTTTAGGCATCTTATCGGAGTACTAAGATAAAAAACTGTAACGAAGAATGCTTCAATGCTCATTACATAAAGAACATCTTTAGTACTGACACTTTATCAGTACCACATAACCAATAAAACTATGAATTGTAAATAAGACCTTTCATTCTTTCAGGCTGCAATTGGGGAATGAGGTCTTAATTTTTGGAAAGGAGCATGAGGATGATTCAAAATAAAAAATATCGTATACTTGTAGAATATCTTGCCATAGCCCTAGGCTCGGGACTACTGGCTTTTTCTTTGGTGTTTTTCTTAGAGCCCAACACTATTGCCCCGGGAGGGGTGACGGGTTTTGCCATTCTGATTCAAAAAATCTTCGGCATCCCCATCGATTTAACCAACTTAGCAGTAAATATTCCCTTATTCATTGCGGGAATCATGATTCTGGGGAAAGCTTTCGGAGCAAAAACTGCCTACGCCACCATTATGCTGTCGGTATTTATCCGGTTTTTCTATGTGTTTTTCGGCGAAATTGCTGTTACGGATGATCTTTTATTGGCCGCCATTTACGGCGGGGTCATATCCGGGGTAGGCCTTGGAATAGTCTTTCGTTATGGCGGAACCACCGGAGGGACGGATCTAGGCGGGGCCATTTTGAATAAGTTTTTCCCGAATCTCAGTACTGCGAAAATGATGATGCTTTTGGACCTGGTGGTTGTAATCGCCGCGGGTCTTGTAGAAAGAAGAATTGAGACATCGCTGTATTCCATTATCGCCCTGTATATTTTAGTAAAGCTGATTGATTTTATTGTAGAGGGGTTAAGTTACGCCAAAGCCTTTTACATTATCTCCGCAGATCCCGAAGCCATGGGAAGAAAAATCACTCAGGAAATGAACCGCGGGGTTACCGCCCTGTCGGGGAAAGGGGTATATACCGGTTCCAACCGGGACGTACTGCTGTGCGTAGTCAACCGTGCCCAAGTGGCAAAATTGAAGCGAATTGTTCATGAGGTGGATCCGAAAGCCTTTATGATGGTCAGTACCATCCATGAGGTGCTGGGAGAAGGTTTTAAGGAAGCGAAATAACCGGTGTCAACTCATCAATTGTTGATCATGAAAGAAAACATAAATAGCTGGAACAACTAACTAGGAGGTTATGAATATCATGAATCTGGAAATGCTCGAACAAAAGGCAACAACCCTTCGAAAGGATATTGTTGAAATGCTTTATAAAGCGGGATCGGGACATCCCGGCGGATCGCTTTCCGCTGTGGAGATCCTCAGCACTTTGTACTTTAAGGAAATGGATGTGGATGAGAAAAACCCAAAATGGCAGGATCGGGATCGATTTGTATTGTCAAAGGGACACGCCGCACCGGTGCTTTACGCAGCTCTAGGAGAAAAAGGTTTTTTCCCTAAAAGTGAATTGTGGGAACTTCGAAAAATCGGCAGTATGTTACAGGGACATCCGGAGATGAAAAATATTCCAGGTGTGGACATGTCCACGGGCTCCCTGGGTCAAGGTTTTTCCACCGCCGTGGGAATGGCCCTGGGATTGAAAACCGACAACCGCAGCAGTCGGGTCTTTACCTTGTTGGGGGACGGAGAATTACAGGAAGGGATTGTTTGGGAAGCAGCCATGGCGGCGGCGCACTATAAAATGGACAATCTTATTGCTTTTATTGACAATAACGGACTGCAAATTGACGGACCAAATGAAGAAGTAATGGGGGTTAACCCTATTACGGATAAGTTTAAAGCCTTCGGTTGGCATGTACTGACCGCAGACGGCCATGATTTTAAAGAGATTATAGCAGCCTTAGAACAAGCGAAAGAAACTAAAGGAAAGCCAACAATGATCGTTGCCCAAACCGTAAAAGGAAAAGGCGTTTCGTTTATGGAAAACCAAGCAGGATGGCACGGAAAAGCCCCGAACAAGGAAGAACGGGATCAAGCAATGAATGAGCTGGGAGGGTTGGATCATGAGTAAAATGATGGCCACAAGAGACGGATACGGAAAAGCCTTAGTGGAACTGGGTAAAGAAAATGAGAGCGTGGTAGTGCTGGATGCGGATTTATCCAAATCCACAAAAACAGCAGAGTTCGGGGATATCTATCCTGAACGGTTTTTTAATGTTGGGGTAGCAGAGCAGAATCTGATCGGTCTTGCAGCAGGACTGTCCACAACGGGAAAAATTCCCTTTGCCAGCTCATTTGCCATGTTTGCCACGGGAAGAGCCTTTGAGATTATTCGAAACTCCATCGGATACCCGCAGTTAAATGTTAAAATTTGTGCAACCCATGCAGGAATTACCGTAGGTGAGGACGGCGCTTCTCATCAGGCCCTAGAAGACATCGCTTGCATGAGGACCATTCCTAATATGACGGTCATTGTTCCCTCCGACGGAGTGGAAGCCATGACGGCAGTAAAGAAAATCGCCGAATACGAAGGCCCGGTATATTTAAGGCTGGGACGGTTGGCAGTACCGGTGATTAACGATCATGACAACTATGATTTTGAAATCGGTAAAGGCATTACCTTGAAAGAGGGGGGCGATATCACTATTATTGCAACCGGATTGATGGTTCACGAAGCCTTAAAAGCGGCTGAGAGTTTGGAAGAAAAAGGGGTAGAGGCGAGAGTCCTGAACCTGCATACCATCAAACCCATCGACCGGGATTTGATTGTAAAGGCCGCTGAGGAAACCGGAGCGGTGATCACTGCAGAGGAACATAATATTATTGGCGGACTGGGTTCCGCTGTGGCAGAAGTATTATCGGAAAACATGCCGGTACCGCTAAAGCGTATCGGAGTGGAGGATACCTTCGGGGAGTCGGGTAAACCGGCGGAGCTGTTGGAGAAATACGGTCTGACCCAGGAAAAGATCTTTCGGACCGCCATTGAGATGTTGGCCCGATAAAATATCCCTATGATTCAGGGAAGATCGGCGTACTTCTTAGAAAATCAACTGTTTGTTAAAAACCAGGATGTAATTTAATATTGGAGATGGTAACATGGATAATAATTTTATCAATGAAATAA
Organism: Clostridiales bacterium; assembly: GCA_007118655.1. Lineage (GTDB taxonomy): Bacteria > Bacillota > Clostridia > Peptostreptococcales > T1SED10-28 > Isachenkonia. Next base: position 9,512 of record SKRE01000098.1, read on the forward strand.
ATAAAAGAAGAACCTTTGCAATTATTTCTCACCCCGATGCGGGAAAAACCACCTTAACGGAAAAATTCCTCCTTTATGGAGGGGCTATCCGTCTAGCCGGATCCGTAAAATCCAGAAAAGCTCAGAAACATGCAGTTTCTGACTGGATGGAAATTGAAAAACAAAGAGGAATATCGGTGACCTCCAGTGTGATGCAGTTTAACTACGACGGTGCCTGCATCAATATTTTGGACACCCCGGGACACCAGGATTTTTCCGAGGATACCTACCGTACCTTAACCGCTGCGGACAGTGCTGTAATGGTAATTGACTGTGCCAAAGGGGTGGAGCCTCAAACCAAAAAGCTCTTTCGAGTTTGTAAGGATCGAAATATCCCGATTTTCACTTTTATCAATAAACTGGACCGGGCAGGAAAGGATCCCTTCGAACTGATGGAAGAGATTGAAAAAGTACTGGGTATACAGTCTTACCCCATGAACTGGCCCATCGGTACCGACGGAGATTTTAAAGGGGTGTATAATCGGCAGAAAAAGCGGATTGAACTGTTTCAGGATGGAGATCACGGTCAAAACATCGCAAAGATTGTCAGCAAGGACCTTTACGATGAAGGACTGGCGGATATTATCGGAGCCGACTATTATCAGCGGCTGCGGGATGAAGTGGAATTGTTGGATATGGCCGGAGACGATTTTGATCATGATAAGGTCCAAAGCGGAGAATTAACCCCGCTGTTCTTTGGGAGCGCCATGACCAACTTCGGTGTGGAACCCTTCTTGGAATCTTTCTTAAAGCTGACCTACAAACCGGAAGCGAGAAAGAGCAATCAGGGAATGATCCCGCCGGAGAATCAGAATTTTTCCGGGTTTATCTTTAAAATCCAGGCGAATATGAACCCGGCCCATCGAGACCGACTGGCTTTTATTCGAATCTGTTCCGGAAAGTTTGAAAAAGGCATGTCCGTGTATAACTCCCGAACGGGTAAGAAAATACGTCTGGCCCAGCCCCAGCAATTTTTAGCCCAGGACCGGGAAATTGTGGATACCGCCTATCCCGGAGATATTATCGGAGTGCATGATCCGGGACTGTTTAAGATCAGCGATACCCTGTCGGAAGCCGATGCATCCTTAAAATATGAACGGATTCCCGTATTCCCTCCGGAGCACTTTTCAAAAATCATTCCTAAGAATTCCATGAAACGAAAGCAGTTTTTAAAAGGAATTCAGCAGTTAGCGGAAGAAGGAGCGATCCAGGTTTTTAAAAGACCTAATATCGGGATTGAGGAATATATCGTCGGTGTGGTAGGCGTACTCCAGTTTCAGGTACTGGAATACCGATTAAAAAATGAATACAGCGTAGACATCCTTATGGAAAATATGCCCCATAGATTTATTCGGTGGATCGAAATGGATGAGTACGATCCCGATCGATTCAGCACTACCATGGACAGTATGCTGGTAGAGGATCATGACGGAAGTCCCGCCATCATCCTACAAAATGAGTGGTCCATTGGAAAAGTCGAAGATCGAAACCCCGGTGTAGTGCTTAAGGATATTTATAAAAAAGATTTGGATTAATGAGAAAATCATTTTAGGATAAAAAAATTAAGGGCAGATTGTCGCCCTTAATTTTTTTTATCGATTTTTTGAAGGATCTGCAGTGTTTTAATGAAATCCTGTTGAAAACCCATCTCTCGGTTTTTGCCTCTTTCCCTCCCGGGATATTCCTCAGTTTGGAAGTCGGTTGTGAGTTTCCCTGCTAAATCTTCATGATGATAACGGGTAAGGAGAACCACCGCGGTTTCCGTACCGATTTCTTTGAGCATTTCTGCGCCGATTTTTGGGTGATGGGTTTTAAAATACAAAGCTTTTTTGAGGAACTTCGGCATCACCTTTTTTGGAAGGTTCAGTTTCTCACTGACTACTGCCAGGGCTTTATTGATCAAGGTTAAATTGCTCTTCACTTTTCCTACATCATGGAGCAAGGCCGCTTTGAGTAAAGCAGGGTTATTTTTGTCAATGGATAGACAGTCATAGGCAATATTCAGGCAGTGGCGCTGCTCGCCGATCCGAAGACGGTAAAACAATTGGATTTCCTGATCTGAGAGGTGATTTTTGAGAAATTGCCGGTCTTCCGGGCTCACCTTCGCAAATAAACCCCGGTAAAACTGTTTAATTCGATAAATCATGGATTCCCTCCTAAGACTGAAGCCTTTCTTTGATTTTAGCACAGATCCCCATGGGAATGAATGAAAAACCGGTAATAACTGCGAAAAATCTAAATAAATACATATAAAAGTACAGTGTAGTTAAGAAAATCCAGGGGGAGACAAAAGCGCTACTGCAGTTTTCCCTTTTAGAAGAGGGGATCCTGGGTATAAACTGAAGAGAATCGACAGGAGGGATACTATGAAAGCGCTGTTTACTTACGATTATGGTAAAAAGAAAATGCAAAGCATTAAAAATCTCGGCTACGAAATCATCCTTCGAAAAGAAAAAGATTTGGTATATGATGAAGAATTACGAGATGTGGAGGCTTTATTCTGCTACAATCCCTTTTCAACCCTGGACATTGGGAAAATGAAAAAGCTGAAGTGGATTCAACTGTCCAGCATCGGGATCGACCAGGTGCCCTTGGAAAAGGTGAAGAACCAGGGAATCACCCTTACTAACAACAAGGGGGGCTACAGTGTTCCCATGGGAGAGTTTATAGTAATGAAAATCCTGGAACTCTTTAAAAACAGTAAAGCTTTTTATCATCAGCAGCAGCAAAAACAGTGGAAAATTGATACGTCCCTAATGGAGCTGTACAATAAGCGGGTTACCTTTATCGGTACCGGAAGTATTGCGGTGGAAGGGGCAAAGCGGCTACAGGGGTTCGGCGTGGAAATTACCGGAGTCAATACCCGAGGAAGAGACGTGGAATACTTTCATAAATGCTATCCCATAAAGGACTTAAAAGAGGTTCTAAAGCACAGTGACGTGGTGATCCTGACCATTCCATATACCGATGAAACCCATCATTTAATCGATGATGAAGCCTTAACAGCCATGAACCCCAAGGCCTATTTGATCAACGTTTCCAGAGGCAGCATTGTGGATGAACAGGCACTGATTGATCATCTGGAACAAGGGTCCATACAAGGGGCGGCTTTGGATGTTTTTGAGCAGGAACCCTTAGAAGAAGACAGTCCTCTGTGGGGATTTGACAGAGTGATTATCACCCCGCATAATTCATGGGTGTCGGAAATGCGAAATCAACGGCGTTTTGATACAATTTATGAAAATGCGGAGAAATTCACTCGAGGAGAAACTCTAAAGAACGTGGTGAATTTGTATAAGGGTTACTAGAAACTGAAAAAAGCCTCCCGGCAGGCATAATCAGTGGATTTATGCCCGGGAGACTGGTTTTATGGGGAGAACGCTTATACCGTGAAACTTATCGATTGGCAGATTACAAAAAATCTCTGAAAAAATCCTTCAACCCAGGGATTATGAAATACGGTACTTTTGCAGGTTTTCTTGAATGGTATTCAGTACCTTTACGGTGTTATCCGAGGATTTTTCCTGTCCCTTTTCCTGAGGCGGAAGAGGTTTGGAGATGACTACACGAACCTTCGCAGGACGAATACGGCTGTTGTTGGCCTCGTAAAGTTTGTATGAGTCGACAACGGTCACAGGGACCACCAAGGATTTTGCCTTTTCTGCAATTTTTAAGCTTCCCGGTTTAAAGGGATTCATTTTCGATGTCTTGCTGCGGGTGCCTTCAGGGAATATCACAATGGAATGACGGTCTTTGATTTTTTTTGAAGCCTCGTTGATGGCCCGGAGGGATTGCCGGATATCCTTACGATCGATAAACACGCTTTCCGTAAAGTAAATCCATTTACCGATAATGGGAACCTTGGCCAGCTCCTTTTTCGCTACAAAGCCTAAGGGTTGATCCAACACGTGGACCAAAATCGGAATATCCAAATAACTTTGATGGTTACTGACGTATAGGGCTGCCTGGTCCTTTGGAATATTTTCCTCCCCGATTATTTCCAAATCGCAACCGCTGAAACGAACAATATTCTTCGATAAGCTTCTATTAATTTTATAAACCAGCTTACGCTTTTTATCCTTCGGTCCTTTCTTTTCATAGTAATAATGGATCGGAAAGGTTAAAGCAATAAACAGCATATAGGATACAAAGAAAATGACAAAGATAATATGGGTCATGGATGATTCCTCCTAAAGATTTTATGTACTGACCATTAAAGGCTTTTATAATCATACCATAAAGACCTTGGGATTTCCAGAGTAAAACCTTGAATCCTTGAGGATGTAAGCTGTAAAATTATTATATTTGAATCAGCCGGGAGAACTAAAAAAAATGAAGGCAGCCGAAGGAATAATGATAAAACTCGAAAGGCAGGGAGCGCTATGAAAAACATAAAAGTACTGGGATGTCAGATGATGGTTGGGGAAGAAAAGGAAAAGAACCTGCAAAAGGCAGAGGAGATGATCAACCGGGGGGTTAAGACGTATCAGCCGGACATTATCATCCTTCCGGAGATGTTTAATACTCCCTATGATAACAGCTATTTCCCGGAATTCAGCGAAGTTTATCCCGGAGAAACAACGTCGAGAATTCAGTCGATGGCGAAAAAGTACGGAGTAATCATTATCGCAGGGTCCATACCGGAGCAGGGTGAAGAGGATCAAAAAATTTATAACACCACCTATGTTTTCGGTCAGCAAGGGGAACTTTTGGGTAAACATCGGAAAATTCATTTGTTTGATATTGATATTCCGGGAAAAATCACTTTTAAGGAGTCTGATGTATTGTCGCCAGGTAATAAAATCACAGTTCTGGATACGAAGTTCGGTAAAATCGGTATTGCGGTCTGTTACGATGTTCGATTCCCGGAAATTTTTCAAATTATGGAAAAGGAAGGGGCTGAATTCGTCGTTGTTCCCGGAGCCTTTAATATGACCACCGGGCCCGCCCACTGGGAACTGTTGATGCGCTCCAGAGCCTTGGATAATCAGCTGTATGTAGCTGCGGTCTCCCCCGCAAGAAACTTAAGGGCTTCTTATCATGCCTATGGACACAGCATGATTGTGGACCCCTGGGGAAGTGTGTTGGAGGAATTAGACGAAGAAGAAGACTTTATTTACCGGGAGCTGGATTTTGATTATCTAAAGCAGGTGAGGAGGGGACTGCCCACCCGGAAAAATCGCCTGAAGGAATTATACGAGACGGTAAAAAAATAATTAAAATGAAGTTTTAATAAAAAATTTTGACATTGAGGCAAAATATGATATACTACTAAACATTATAACTGAATATAAAAATAGAGGTGCACCAAAATCAGTATTCGAAAATAAGGGGTTAAGCGACTCAGGTTTCGAAGAAAGGCTACGGTGCCGAAGTTTTTAAGGGAGGCTGAACCTTAAGGGCTGGGAATAAGGTGAATAATCTTATTACTGTCATGGGATTCCATGGGGGGCTATTATTGCTTTTGAAATACTCGCGAGGTTTTTTAATGAAACTTTAGCGGATCATTTATGAGCGTATACCAAACTCCCGGTTCCCGGGAGTTTTTTTCTCCTAATAAAAGAAATCCCGGAAAGATATCTTAAATGATTGAACCAAACATCTTCAAATCAGAAAAAAATCAGATGAGAAATAAGGAGGTAGTAAAATGAGTTTAAAAATTGGTGTTGTTGGAGGTACGGGCAATGTAGGGCGAAAAATTCTACAGGTTTTAACGGAACAATCAGTGGATATTCAGTCCCTTCGTTTATTTGCATCGAAAAAATCCCAGGGAGAGAAAATTCCCTTTCAAGACCGGGAAATTACTGTGGAACTGTTAACAAAAGAGGCCATGAAAGAGCCATTTGATTATTTATTATTTTCCGCCGGAGGGGAAATATCCAAACGCTTCGCCCCGATTGCAGAAAAGGCGGGGAATACGGTGATTGACAACTCCTCCCAGTGGCGTATGACTGAGGGAATTCCCTTGGTGGTTCCGGAAATCAATGGGGATATTTTAAAAGGATATCAAGGGATTGTGGCAAATCCCAACTGCTCTACCATACAGATGGTAGCGGCCCTGAGCCCCATAGACAAGGTCTATGGCTTAAGGAAAATTAATGTTTCCACTTACCAGGCGGTTTCAGGAAGCGGTATGGCTGGGATTCAGGAGCTGCAGGAACAGATCGGGGATCCCAAGCGGGAGCCCAGAACCTACCCGAAGACCATTGCAGGAAACTGCATTCCTCATATCGACGTGTTTTTTGACAACGGCTATACCAAAGAGGAATTAAAAATGGTCTATGAAACCCAAAAAATTCTAAATAAACCGGAACTTCCGGTACAGGTAACCACGGTACGGGTTCCGGTGATGAACGGACACAGCGAGGCCATTTATGCAGAATTTGAAAGAGTCCCGGACCTGCAGGAAGTACGGGAAATTTTTGAGAAAACCGAAGGACTGGTATTGATGGATAAGCCCGAGGATTTAGTGTATCCTACTGTACTTGATGCCCATGATCGGGATGAAGTCTTTATCGGAAGAATTCGTAAAGATCTGTTTGATCCTAAGAGTCTCGCACTTTGGGTGGTTGCGGATAATCTTCGAAAGGGAGCCGCTACCAACGCTGTTGGGGTTTTAATCCATATGGAGAAGCTAAAGGGATTATAGTAAATCTTCAGTAGTGGAGAATAGAACACGGCAATACGACCGATGAAAAATAATGAATAACCATGAATAAAAGTAACGTAAAAGGAACCATATAAAATAAGGAGGCTACAAACTATGTTTACAGGATCAGCGGTGGCCATTGTCACCCCATTCAAAGATGGACAGGTGGATATGGAAAGTTTTGAAAAATTATTGGATTTTCAGCTGAGATCGAAAACCCAGGGGATTGTGGTATTGGGTACTACGGGAGAAGCCAGTACTCTGTCCGGCCAGGAACGGGAAGCCATTATTCGAAAAGCAATGGAGAAGGTACAGGGTAAAGTTCCGGTGATTGTAGGGGCCGGCTCCAACGATTATGAAAAAGCAGTAAGTTATAGCAAGCAGGCGAAGGAATTGGGAGCTGACGGACTGTTACTGGTGACCCCTTATTACAACAAAGCCACCCAGGAAGGACTAAAGGCTTATTATGGAGGGATTGCAAATCAAGTGGATTTGCCGATTATACTCTATAACGTACCTTCCAGAACCAATGTGAATATTGAACCGGAAACCGTGGAAGACTTAAGCAAAATTTCAAATATTGTAGGGATCAAAGAAGCCGGAGGAGACATGGGCCAGGTTTTGGAGATTAAAAGACGAGTTTCTGAAGATTTTAAAATCTACTCGGGAAACGATGACCAAATTTTACCGATTTCCGCTTCGGGAGGGAATGGAGTGATTTCCGTTGTAGCAAACATTATTCCAAATCAAGTACAGGAACTCTGCGAAGCCGTGGAAAATCAAGATTTAAAAACTGCAATAAAAATTCAAACAGAAATGCTGCCCTTGGTTCAACAGGTATTCGCTGAGGTTAATCCGATACCGATTAAAGCTGCAATCTCCCTACTTGGTATGGGAAAAAATGAACTTCGTCTACCATTAACCCCTATGAGTGAAGGTGCGAAGGAAAATCTGATTCGAGAGATGAAAAACTACGGATTAGTTTTAGAAGAAGACGGGATTAAAGGAAAGGTGTGAAGCCGATGAAATTACTGATTTGGGGTATTAGCGGAACCATGGGAAAAAACATCGAAACCCTGGCAGAAGAAGAGGATTTTTGGACAGAAATTCAAGGGGTGGACTCGAAAACCGATGTGACTGAATTGAATGAAGATGTGGATGTGATTATTGACTTTTCCCACCCTTCAAGCTTGGATAAGCTCTTAGACTTTGCACTGAAAGCCCTTGCTCCTGTGGTTATCGCCACCACGGGGTTCAGTGAAAATCAGCAGCAGGATATTGATCGGGCTTCGAAAAAAATTCCGGTGCTCCAGGCCTCGAACACTTCCATTGGAATGAATTTGCTGTTTTC
>SKRE01000063.1 GCA_007118655.1 Clostridiales bacterium
GTTGCTTAGTCAGTCGGTTGCTTAGTCCGTCGGTCGCTTGGTTGGTAACTTTCTTGGTTGGTTGTCCCGTTTTTGGGTCCCGGAGGTTTCTGTTGTGCCGGTTCTCCTCTTTCCTTTGGAGCGTTCCGGTTCCTTCGGTTTTTTTACGACCCGGGGCCGGCTTTTAATTTTCGGTTTCCTTGGTTTCGGTTTTTTCTCCGAGCTTATCCCGGCTTCAAGATCTTTTTTCTTTTTCTCCTGAAAATCCCGGAAATAATCCCGTAATAAATCCTGCACAAAAAAGGAGAAGATTACGAAAGTACCGATCAGCAGGATCACCATTATAAGGATCTCCACGGTAAAAAAGCGTTTTGCAAAATCCAATAAACTTTGTACGAATTCCATGGGTTTTCCTCCTAAAGGGCTTCTTCTCCGTTTTTAAATAGATAGGGGGTCATGGCTAAGGCCAGTAAAAACCCCAGGGCAATAATGGTTTCGAAGGCAAATATGTCCTCCAGGCGCTGGCCTAAATAGCTGTAGACCGCAATTTTCGGCAGGGATCCCAGAAAGCTTGCCAAAAGATATGTATGAAAATCCATCTCCACAAATCCAGCGCCAAAACTGATGGGGTCCACTGGAAAGCCCGGCGTGACCCGCATGGCAAAAAGTTGTTTGAAGGAACCCTTCTGCTTGGCCTTTTGGAGTTTCTCCACATATTTTTCACTGATAAATCGCCGGATGCTCTCTTTAAAACGCTGTCCTACAGAATATGCCAGAAAGGTGTTTACCGTATGTCCCGAAATCGAATAAAGAAACCCCCAAAAAGGGCCGAAGATCAGGCCCCCGCTGATATAGACCACGGTTGTGGGCAGGAAAAAAAGTTGGCGGAACATACAGATTAAAAGAAAAATCACAATGCTCCAGATCCCGCCGACTTCCGTTAAGGCCCGAATGCTGTCCACGTCCAGTTGAATGCCTATGATGCCCAGGCGGTCGATGATATATAGTACGATAAAGATCAGTATGGTAAGGATAATTCCTATGGATCTTTTTTTTCCTGTCATGGCAAAATTCCTCTCTGTTACCGATCGTTTTGTAATAGTTTTGATCTTTCCCATTATAATACAAAGCCCCGGGGAATTCAAAAGTATTTTCCCGGGAAAGCCTTATTTTTTCAACTTCTCCAGGGAAAAATAAAACACCACCCCATGATTTTCATTGTAGACTCCAAAATTGCTTTTCATCAGCTTTAACAACCCTGCGGCAATGGAAAGCCCCAGGCCGCTTCCCTTCTTTTCTTCCCGCTTATAAAAACTCTCCCAGATTTTTTCCCGGTCTTCCGGGGATAAGGGGGAACCCTGATTTTTTATTTCTATTCGAATCCCGGGGCGGGAATTCCGGTCTTCCTTTTCCTCCAGCAAACGGATCTCAATATCGGAACCTTCTCCATGCTCCATGGCATTTTTGATGAAATTGCTTAAAATCTGTTCCAATCGATAGGGGTCTCCTTTAATAAGGGTTTGGGGATCCCCCAGCTGATCGGTCAGTATCAGGTTTTTATCCGTGTCAATGGCTTTCAGTTTTCCCACAATTCCTTCGGTGTAGCCTTTTATTTCAATTTCTTCTTCCCTCAGTTCCACATGGCGGGTCTCCAACCGGGACAGATCCAAAATTTCCCTAAGCATCTGATCCATTTTCATGCTCTCCTCCTGAAGAATTCTAAAGTATCTTCCTTTTTCTTCATCATTTTGATAGATTCCATCCTCCAGGGCTTCCGAATACCCTTTGATGATGGCAATGGGAGTCTTCAGTTCATGGGATACCCGGGCAATAAACTCCCGTCGAAGATTTTTAAGATTTTTTTCCTTTTCCAGCTCCTGCTGCAGCTGATCGATGGTTTTTTTCAAGGTTGTGGTCAGATGATTCAGGGTGTTTCCCAGCTCCCCGATTTCCCCTTTTTCCTCTCCGTTGTAGCGCACATTAAAATTCATTTGGTTCATTTCCTTGGCCACCTGGTTCAAATCTTCAATGGGACGGGCAATTTTTCTGGAGAAAACAAAGGATAACCCCAGGGCCAACAGCCCTCCGAACACCAGCACCCATAGATAAAAATCCTGGGTCAGCTGAAGGCCTTCCTGAATTGGATTCAGGGTGGTCTCAAGACGAAGAATCACCCCTTCCCCCATCACATAGGTGTAAAGCACATCCGCCGCTTGATGCCTCTGAGCCATGGCTCCTCCCATGGGAGAACGATGGACTTCCCGGGTTTCCCTTGTGGAAAGGACCCCCTCTTCCTGCAATACTTCAAGGGCCTCGGCACTTAGGGCATCTTCCCTTCTTCCGTGGCCCATCATCCCCATTTGTCTTTGGGACCCGGTTTCATACAGTATTTCCCCGTCGGGGGATAAAAGAGCGGCCTCGGCACCGAGGATTCGGCTTTGCTGCTGTAGGAAAAGGATGGCCTCATCGCTTACCTCTCCCGGGGTTTGGATCTCCTCTACCATTTCTCTTCCGTTATTTTCCAGGCCTTCAATGGTCCGCTGATAATAATAACCTTCAAGAAACTGGGTCTGCATAAACCACAACCCTCCGATCAGGAGAAGGGTAAGAATCATAAAGGCGGTAAACAGTTTGATAAAAATACTTGATCCCCTCATTTTGCTCCTCCTCCTTATTCTTCCTCTAATCGATATCCGATGCCCCGCACCGTCAGGATGTTTTGTCCCAGGCCGCCCAGTTTTTTACGGAGTCTTTTTACATGGGTATCCACGGTACGAAGATCCCCGTAATAGTCGAAGCCCCAAACCCGGTCTAAAATCTGTTCTCTGCTTAAGGCTTGATTTTTATTTTCTAAAAAAAGGGTCAGCAAATCAAATTCCTTTGGGGTAAGGGACAGTTTTTCCTTTCCAATGCGGGCCTCATGCTCCAGGAGGTTTACCGTCAGTTCCCCGTAGGCCATCTTCTGATTCCGGTCCGGTTCTTTTCCTCTTTTAAGCAGGGCCTTTACCCGGGCCACCACTTCTTTAACACTGAAGGGTTTGGTTACATAATCATCCACCCCAAGCTCAAAGCCGAAAAGTTTGTCCTCTTCCTCTTCCCTTGCGGTCAGCATCAATACGGGAAGACTGCTGGTTTTCCGTATCCTTTTCAATACGGACCATCCGTCAACCTCCGGCATCATTACGTCGAGGATCAAACCGTCCACGGCCTCCCGTTCAAATATTTCCAAGGCCTCTTTCCCATTCTTTGCTTCATACACAATAAAGCCTTCTTTTTTTAAGTACAGGGTTAAGAGTTCCCGAATTTTTTTCTCATCTTCCGCTACCAGTATTTTTTCTGCCGCCACCTTTTTCCCTCCCAACAAAGCTTTGCTTTAGGTTTAGTATAACAAAAAAACCGGCAATATACATTGCCGGTTAAAAACTTATGGTCCTTTCCCTTAACTTTCCTTATCCAAGCGATGATTTACCACATATGTCCTCGGCTTCTGCCTCGGCCGGGACCTCGATGAAAACCGCCTTCCTCTTCAAAGGATCGGCTTCGTTCTTCCATGATTTCCTTATACTCTAGGGCTTCTTCTTCCGTGATTTCTCCGTCTTTTAACCCCCGGTCGATGATTTCATATTTATTTTCCAGCCATTGCTCCCGGAATTCTTCGAAATCCCGTTCTTCTCCGTCCCCGTCAAGGAAAAAACAGTGATCCGGTCCTCCGAATCGAAATCCTTCCCCTTGGAAATCCTCCCGGTCCCAATCTTCTCTGTCAACGTTTCTTCGGTGATGGCCTCCCATGCCCCCGAAAAATCCCCTGGATCCGAATCCCGGTCCGAAGAACTCCCCTTCCCTGTCGGAAAGCGTATCCGCAAAGACAAATCCGGTCATTAACAATACTGCCGCGGTAATCAGGGCAATAAACATTTTTTTATTTCTCATCATGTATTCCTCCTTGTATATGTTTGTTGAATTTCTGTGCATTTCCTATGGTGTAATACCATCTTACAACTGTTTTGTGACAGAAGGGTGACAAATTAAAGAAAGTTTGTGGACATAAGCCGTCGGTGAGCTGGTACTTTTTACCCCTGATCCATGGTTTTATTTTGAATTTTTTGATATACTTAAAAAAATAAAGATTTCCGATGTATTTGACCAAGATTGTCAAAGAGTTTTATCGAATTTTCTTTAGCAGGAAATTTATTCGAAAAAGGAGCGCTACTACCCTATGAAAAATAAAGCCCGTTTGATTTTAATTCTTACGATTGTTATAGTAATTATTGCCGCCGCCGGGGTATACAGTTACCTCTCGTTTATCCCCAATTACCTTTCCACCGGGGCCAACGAAGAGACGGTCACCGTAGTGATTTCCCAGGGAGACAGCCTGGCCATGGTCGCCAATTCCCTTCACGATGAAGGGGTTATACGAAACCGTTTTTGGTTTCGACGGGAAGCCCAGAAGGAAGGGGTAGACCGGAATATTCGTCCCGGGACCTATGAAATCCCTCCGGAGGAGCCTTTTAGTGAAATCTTTGAAATCCTTCAGGTGGGCGAACAGCGGGAATCCGTTGCGGTAACCTTCCCCGAGGGACTCACCCTTTATCAGATGGGAGAACGGGTGGAAAACTCCGGTCTTGCCACCCAGGAAGCGTTTATTGACGCCACGGAAGACTATTATCAGCGTCAAGGCTTAAGCTTTGATGCGGAACCCTTGTTTTTCAGTTTGGAAGGCTATTTATATCCCGACACCTATCACTTTGATAAAGACCAGACCCCCATGGAAATTGTCGAGATTATGACGGACCGTATGAACCGAATCTTTACGGCGGAGGATTATGAGACCATGGAAGAAAAAGGTCTTACCCTGCATGAAGTGCTGACGAAGGCTTCCCTGATCGAACGGGAATCCGCTTTTGACCAGGAAAGCGCCTTAATTGCCGGGGTCATCGAAAATCGATTGAACCGGGAGATGCTGCTGCAGATTGACGCCTCGGTGATTTATGCGGTGGGCGAAGGCCGGGAACATATTACCCGGGTGCTGTATGAACATTTGGAGGAGGACAATCCCTTTAACACCTACCGTTTTCACGGTCTTCCCCCGGGACCCATCGCCGCTCCCCGGGAATCCTCCATCCGGGCCGCCATGGAACCGGAAGAGCACGCCTATTTATTTTATGTGGTGGGGGAAGAAGGCCATGTATTTGCAGAAACCTATGAGGAACATCTGGAAAACGTTGCCGCCTACCGGGAAATGCAGGAAGATGCGGAGGATGAGGTTCTGGAAGAGGCCCCTTAACCTCGGTGCAGGGAATCATAAAAA
>SKRE01000043.1 GCA_007118655.1 Clostridiales bacterium
ATCACTAATCGTAAGCTTCTCATAATAATCATAACCTTCAGGAACAATGGTTTTTGCCACCTCCGTATAATTCTCGATTCTCGGAGCAATCCAGCGCAAGTTGTTTTTCGTGGCAACAAGCTCCTTTAGAATAACCATCTTCTCAATTTTTTCTTCCACCAGCTTTCGATCTGCCTCATCCAGTATTTCAAGGGATCCCACAGCAATCTTGCTTTGACCCTTTAGACCAAAGAGATTTTCTTCCTGCAAATCGAATTTCCCTTTCAAATAAATAAAACCATCGGGATAGGTTAAAACCTCGCCGTTGATTTTCAATCGATCACTTAAAGCCCCATAAACCTTCTCCGGCGCAACCATCTGTCCATTCAGTACGATGCCGTTTATTTTATTTAGGAGTTCCGGCGGCATAGTTTCAATTATAATTCTGCCGTTAAGAATAAAGAACATTTCTTTTTCTGAGTCCTCCAGATAACTTTTTTTAATATCCAGTTCTCCATTTCTGATCACCACGCCGATGTCCTTCGATCCGTCGATCGCAACCCGGTCTCCGACGTTTTCCATTGCAATATGGCCTAATTTTTCGGTTTGATCCTTTCGGGTAATTAGCAGACCGATATTTTCCAACTTATGAATTTCTGCTAAGGCATCATCCTTTGCTTTGGATAAATTTAACACTCCGATATTCTGATAAATTTTCATTCTTATCCACTCCTTTTTTTATTTTTAGATAAACTTTTACATGTTAGGCATCTACCATCTGCTTATAACGTCACATTTTCCGATGCGTATTGATTATGTCGGTTGTTCTAGAACAATGTCTCTTTTTCAAGAAGTGTTTGTACTTTAGCAAAACGGGATCGAAGGGTTGAAGGGTTAATAGCGAAAATCTCTGAAATTTCCCGAGTATTATAACCTAGGACGTAGCGATATATCACCAGAGTCTTTAAGTCCTTCGGAAGTTTATCCAGGATTTCTTTTACTTGCATTCTCTCAAGTACTTTTTTTTCCAGGGAAGGGTTCCCGGCGGGCTCCGAAAGGTTTTCCAGCATCTGCTGATCGTAGGGGATCCTTTGATGTTTTTTCGATCTTCGGTACTGATCAATAAACTGATTTTTAATGGCGGTAAAAAACCAGCCCTTAATCTGTTCTGCTTCCATAACCTCAAAGAGGTCCAATTGTCCCAGGGCTTTTACATAAATCTGCTGTACCAAGTCCTCCGCCTCTTCCCTATGACGGGTAAGACTTAGGGCAAATCGAAGAAAATCCTCTCCCTGATGATGATATATTTCAAACAGTTTCATATGCCTCTCCCCTTCTTCTTAATGACCCTTCACCTATTAAACGAATGATATGCAAAAAGTGTCCATGACAATCTAAAAATTTGCGCCACCCCTGAAGATGCCGCAGTATGTATTATTGTATGCGAGGAAAGAAGCGAGGAAAGAAGTGAGGACAGAGCACAATTACTTCGTTCCCCTGTACTTTTTTGTCCCAGATGTCACTTTCCAACCTGGGAAGCGCCACAGATAAAGTTGAGCGGCCTCTCTCCTCTCTGCTAAAAAATCGTCACGGGAAATATTGCCCCTAAGAAAAAATGTATCCAGAATTCCCAAAACCATATACATATTCTGTCACTTTGCTTTTCGGACTTCCTTTGATGGTTTTACTGTTTCTCTTTTTTGTTATCTATAAAAATGTGCTTTCTACATCATCGATTAGCTCCTGATCTCTAAAGTCCAGGTTTCCCGGTATGCGAAGGATTATGTCATTCTGAAGAATGTATACGTGATTGCGACTTCCACTAAACCCCATCCTTTTCACATCCCAAAGACTGTATAGGTGATGATCCTTTCCAAAGTCCTGTACCCCTTCCTCCAACATCAAACCATATGCATATTTGGCGACCCCGGGGCTAACAAAGCGGTAGTAAGTGAGTTGATATATTACCTCCGGCTGGTCTAGAGGGTAACGCACTTCATAATATTCCGGCACCAAATGGCTTTTTTGGGTATAATAATGGAATTCTTCTGGTTCTTCTCCTTCAAAATCTCCCCAAGATCCTCCGGTCAATAATGGATACTCTTCCGGTAGCGGCTGCTGTACTCTTCCGTTTTCGCTAATAAACATAGTCGGTGGCGTTATAAGCATTAAGAGTAAAAGGCCTATACCCATCACATTGTATAGCAGATTGTCGTTTTTTATCCGGTGTTTCCATTGAATCCCCCTGTTAACAACATGGGTTGCGGTCACTACTAATAGAGTGACTATTAGAGCGATAACGGTTCCTTGATTTCCTCCGATAATGTCTCCCATTATTACAGCTAATAAAAACACCGCCCCAAAAATTATCATCCCTCCGAGAAACCATGCCCTTTTTTTTGCTTTGTTGTAATTTCCGGTAATAAAAACTTCCTGCCGCTCCACTTTCTTTTTGATCTGATAAGGCAGCCGAAATAAATAGACCAGGATCACGGCAAAATAGATCCAAAGCAAGGGAAATAATCCGGTAGCTACTATATTCCAATTATCAAGCAGATTAACCGAACTTACGGGAAAATAGGAAAAAACAGTATAAGTTAAAAATAATAGCGCAAAAATCGCCCCTGTCACTCGGGTTTTCCAAATCGAGGCGGATACAATCCGGGCTTCCGTCCCTAAATCCGTTTGGATCGGATTCGGACGTTTTTCAGCCTCACTGTAGAAAAATTGCAAATACCCCTTTCCATCAATAAGATGCCAGCCGGCTGCCTCACATAAATCCCGGTATTCTTTGGCTTCCACCGGATCTCTTTCTCCTTTGTATTTCGGTATCTCAAACACATCTACAGTGAAATGTACTTTCTTCGGATCGATTCTTTCAATGATTGCATAAAACATATTGGTTTCCTTTAACATCCATCCTCTAAGGGCCATATCTTCCAAGCATACTTCCATGGCTTTATAGTCCAGTTCATGAAAATCCAGATTACTCGTTTAAGCTTCCCGGTTGATTTCATGATTGCTTCTCCCCAGATAATATTCGGTCTCCGTCCAGGACTAACCGTTGTAGTCTTTGATATTCTTCTTCTAATACTTCCCGTCCTTTTTCCGTGATCACATAGGTTTTTTTCCGCTCCCCAACGGTATCGATTTTGATCAACTTCTCGGCGGTAAACTTTGAGAGCAGGCTATAGAGTGTTCCTGCTCCGATTTCCACTCTTCCCTCGGTAAAAATATGAACCTTTTGCATGATTCCGTAGCCGTGATGGGGAGTGGTTAGTATTAATAATATATAATACATCGGTTCTGTCAGATTTCTTGTAGACTTCTTTTTCATAAACTTTACCTCCTTGCTTCCTAGTACCATAATATAATCCTTCCGATTTTAAATACTACCTAAAGACTTTCTCCCACAGGCCTCCGTTATATATTGCTTTTTTATCGCTCTTTTCTATGGATTCTTTTATTAAGTGTTGCCTTTTCATATATTTCGTATGTTTCTGTTGTACATCGATCCTTATTATGTATCGCTTAACGTTATATATCGGATATCGTTATATATCGCTTGCCGCTATAGTATCATTTCTAAAATAAACTGTCAACATTAAGACGAAGAATGATTTCCATGAAAAAAGTCCACCCTCTTATGATAGGGCAGACCTTGATTTTTTTAAGCTTATTGTCAAATATGTTATGGCCGCTACTGAACTGCATATATCCAAACGCTTATTGGAAATTCACTAAAAGTCAATGTTTACCGTGCATTCTTATTCCCATGGTAGTGCCTTTTCCCACAGTACTTTCGATAATCCACTTTGCATCGGTCTGTTCGATCAAGTCCTTAGATATCAAAAGACCAAGTCCCGTCCCTTTTTCATTTTCCGTTCCGGCGTTGGTTTGAGATTCACTCCTTTTAATTCGTTTAATCATCTCCTCACTCATTCCTGTGCCGTTGTCGATTACGGTTACCGCAATTTCATCCTGTTCTTTGCGGGCCTTTAGCAGGATTTTGCCCCCTTTTCCAGTAAACTTCAGTGCATTATTTGTGAAATTCCTAAGGACCGTCCGCAGCATATTCAAGTCGCCCATGGCGGTAAAATCTTCTTTCCCAGTATCAAGGGATATTTCTATTTCTTTTTGTAATGCCTGTGTTCTAAACATTTCATGAATTTCTTTAAGCACCGCTGCAACTGCAATCTCTTTTTTCTCCAGTTCCATAGTACCCTGTTGAACATGGGCCCAATGAAGCAAGTTATCCAGTAGGGTCATGCTGTTTTGAGAGGCTTCAAAAACTTCTTTTTTGATTTCTATTTCTTCCTCGGGATCAAAAAATTCGGACTCTTGGAGCATCAATTCAAAAATATTGACCACATTCCCGATGGAGTTTTTTAAATCATGGGCCATAATCCGCATCATTTGATCTTTAATCCGATTGGTTTTTATTAAAGCTTTTTCAGATTCAATAAGTCTTTGCTCCGCCAGCTTTTGTTCCGTGATATCAAATACGATCCCTTTAACAATATGAGGGCTTCCATCCTCGGTTCTTTTTATGATTATTCCCCGATCATAAAACCATTTGATTTTTCCCGTTCGGGTTACTATCTTATATTCCGTTTCATAAACCGGTTTTTTACCGATTAAATGATCTTTCATATCCTGATAGGCCCGGTCCCGATCTTCATGATGAATCATTGCAACAAAATCCTCAATACTGAACTGATCGGTTTTGGGATTGTATTCCAGGGCTTTGATCTTTAACGGATTGGCCATAACCTTTCGATTAACCAGATCCATTTCCCAGTGCCCAAGATTTCCCGCCCAGGGAAATTCCAGCTTCTCTTCTTCCATCTGCTGCTGTTTAAATTCTATTTGCTCCTCTTTCAGCAACCGATTTTCTTCCTTATATCTCTCCAGTTCTTTTTGTAGACTTTTAGTGTTTTCATATTTTTCCAAAGTAAAACTCCTTTACTGTGACCTGACATATTTTGCTTGTTACTATGATTACTAGTTAGATAGTATTCATCATGGATTACAAAAAATCCTGCAAATCATAATTGTTGAATAATTACATCCAGGGAGCAAATAACCGAAGAACTGAACGCCCCAGAACTCTTGGCCAGGAGGCTCCGGAAACATCTTGAAAATTGATTCGGTGACATTTATTAAGGGTGTCAAAAAAATCCGTCTTCATATCCTCTAAGGACGCTACCTCGTGCATCCAGACTCCGCACTCAAAGTGTAAATAAAGACTTCGGTAATCCATATTAATGGTTCCTACCACCCCATACTCCTGA
>SKRE01000071.1 GCA_007118655.1 Clostridiales bacterium
AAAGAAAAGCTGTTAGAGGGGATCACGATTGGAATACCAAAAGAATTTTTTGATATCCCCATGGAAAGGGAAGTGGAAAAAGCCCTGGCTTTGGCCATGGAGGCTCTGAAAAGCAAGGGGGCCCGACTGATCCCGGCGTCGATTCCCCATTTTTCCTATAGCCTGGCCGCCTATCATGTTTTAGCCATGGTGGAGTCGGTATCCAATCTGGCCCGTTTTGACGGGGTGGCCTACGGGAGCCGGGCATCAAATTATGAAAATATCACGGAGTTAATTGAGAAAAGCCGAGGCCGGGGTTTCGGTGAGGAAGTGAAAAGACGGCTGATTCTGGGGAATCATATTCTAAGTACGGAAAAAAAATCCCTGGTTCAGGCAAAGAGGGTTCAGGAATTGCTGAAAAGGGATTTTCAACAGGCGTTTCAACAGGCGGATCTGCTTTTTACACCCACAACCAATACCACGGCATTTAAACCGGGGAAGAGAAGTCATAGCCTTATGGATATGCAGCGGTTGGATGAAATGACGGTGGCGGCCAGTATTACGGGACTGCCGGCGATATCCGTGCCCTGTCAGGAACCGGGGAAGCTTCCCGCGGGAGGACAGCTGATCGGAAATTATTTTGATGAATCCCTGCTTTTTCGGGCCGCCTTAGGGATCGAGGAAGGCCTTAGGGAAAAAACCAATGATCAGACAGGAGAGAGGTGAAAACCATGAATTATCAGCGGGTAATGGGACTGGAAATACATGTGGAACTGAACACCGCATCCAAAATTTTTTGCGCTTGTAAAAATGAGGTATCCCGGGAGCCCAATGAAAACATTTGCCCCACCTGTATGGGGTATCCGGGGGTTTTGCCGAGGCTGAATGAAAAGGCGGTGGACTTCGGACTCAAAGCCGCCCTTGCCCTGGACTGCAAAGTCCATCGAAACAATCATATGGATCGAAAACATTATTTTTATCCCGATCTTCCCAAGGGCTATCAAATTACCCAGGCGGCAAAACCCCTGGGGATTAAGGGGAAACTGTATTTGGAAAAGGCGGATAAAACCATTGGGATACAGAGAGTTCATTTGGAGGAAGATACAGGAAGAATGCTGCACCGGGGGGACACCACGGAAATCGACTACAATCGCAGCGGCGTTCCATTAATTGAAATTGTAACGGCACCGGATATTTCCAATGAGATGGAACTATTGGAATTTCTTGAAGAACTGAAAAACCTGCTGGCCTATCTGGAAATTTCCGATCTGAAAATGGAAGAGGGTTCCCTTCGCTGCGATTTAAACATCAGTGTGGCGGATCAGGACCAAAAGGAAATAACCCCGGTGATGGAAGTGAAAAATTTAAATTCCTTTAAGGGTGTTTTAAAAGCCGCATTTTATGAAGGGCAGCGCTTAACCGAGGCCTTGGAGAAAAAGAAGGAACTGCAAAAAGAGACCCGGGGATGGGATCAGAAAAAGGAAAAAACCGTTACCCTCCGAAGGAAGGAGGACTCCCGGGAATACCAATATTTTATCGAACCGGAAATTCTTCCCCTGGAGCTCTCCCACAGAAAAATTCAAAATACCCGTAACCGTTTACCGGAACTGCCTCAGAAAAGAAGAAACCGTTTTAAAAAGCACTACGGTCTTCCGGACTATGATGCGGGTATTCTTACGAAAAATCCTTATGTGGCGGATTTTTTTGAACAGGCGGTTCTGGTATACTATGCTCCGAAGCGGATCAGCAACTGGATTATGACCCAACTACTATCGGAGATGGCCGAAGGACTCCAGGGATTTAAGGACTTAGCCCTGAAACCGAAGAATTTCGGTAAATTGATTGCTTTAATGGAAGAGGGAAAAATACCGAAGAAAATCGGGGAGAAGGTTCTAAAGGAAATTCTAAAAACCGGAGAGGATCCGGAGATAATCCTGAAAAACCGGAAGCTGGGTCCCATAACCGATGGGGCGGAAATCGCAGAAATTGTGAAAGATTTGTTGGAAAAACACGGTAAAGCCGTAGAAGACTATCAGCAAAAGCCGGATAAGACCCTGAAATTCTTTATGGGAAAAGGAATGGAAAAAACCGAGGGACGATTGGAACCCCAGGAATTAAGAAGGGTTATTAAACAAGAATTATTATTGAAAAATCAAGGAAAAAAGAACTAAATTACTATTGACTTTCTCTTTATAACTATGATATTCTTTATACAAAGATAATGAAAATTATTATCAACGATAAAAAGTTGAAAGACCATATTGCAAGACTATTAATGATAGTCTTGTGAAATTGAGAAAAATGATAGGTTCGAGCTATAAATCCAAAGCTGTTATGAGGAGATGAAACCATGTCACTGTATACCATAAAAAAAGAACATCGATGTATTATCGAAAACTTACCGAAAATCGGACTGTTAAAATCCCTGGGTCTTCGTGAAGGAATCAATGTGGCCATAAAGTCCAAGCAACCCATGGGCGGCCCGGTAATTGTTCAAGTAGGCAGAAGATGTGTCGCGATTGCTCAGGACATTGCTAAGGATATTCAGGTGAGGGAGGTCAGCTAAGTGGATTGTCATAATAACAGCCCCGAAGTTCAAGTGGGAAAAGATACGTTGAAATTCTTACTGATGGGAAATCCCAATGTAGGGAAAAGCGTGGTATTTTCCAAACTTACGGGAGTAGAAGTACTCGCCGCAAACTATACCGGAACTACGGTAGGCTACACCAAAGGAAAAATTCGAAACTTGAAAAAAGATGGAATATTAATTGATGTACCGGGAACCTATGGCCTTGAGGCTACTTCTGAAGCTGAAGAAGTAGCCGTTAGTTTTGTTAAGGAAGGGGCCGATGCCATCATCTGTGTGCTGGATGCCACGAATTTGGAACGAAACTTAAACTTCGCCCTGCAGTTGAAAAAATTTGATATTCCCATGGTTTTCGTCTTGAATCTCGTGGATGTTGCGGAGCAGCAAGGGGTAATCATTGATACCGAGGCGTTGTCGAAGGAACTGAGGGCTCCGGTAATTCCCACGGTTGCGGTTCGAAATGTAGGCCTTCGGGATCTCCTGTCTGAAATGGAAAAGGTGGAAAAACGGGAAAAAGAAGTTTGTTATACGGCGGAAAAAGAACTGTTGGAAGAAGAAGAAAGCCGCTGGAAAGAAATCGGCCGTATCGTGGAAAAAGTACAGACCTTGGAAGAAAGAGAACCTTCTTTTATAGAAAAACTGGGCTATGCCTCCATGCAGCCCTGGCCGGGAATTCCCTTGGCGATTATCGTACTGGTTGTGGTTCTGGGTTTTGTGGTCGGTGGAGGAAAAGCCATTCGGGGGGCACTGCTGCTTCCCTTCGTATTCAATGTATATGAGCCGGCGATGACCGCATTTGTCGGAAGTTTTATTGCAGAAGGTACTATCATCTATAACGTTCTTGTTGGAGACTACGGAGTGCTGATCAAAATTATTGAATGGCCCTTTGCTTTAGTCCTGCCTTATATTACCCTGTTTTATATTGCGCTGTCCACCCTGGAGGACAGTGGATACCTTCCGAGAATCGGCGTGCTGATGGACGGAGCCCTGCGTAAGATCGGAGTTCAGGGAGGAAGCATTGTTCCCTTTATTATGGGTTACGGATGCGCCATACCGGCGATTTTAGGCTCCAAGGCGGCAACCACCCATAAGGAACGGGTAATTGTTGCAAGTCTTGTTTCTCTGGCGGTACCCTGTACGGCACAAACCGCAGCTTTTTTTGTACTGCTGGGAGATGAGTCAATATGGATGCTGGTTGGGGTGTACGGACTCTCCATCCTTGCCATGATTGTCGGAGGAGGGGTACTGAACCGCATGCTTCCGGGAAAAGTGGATCCCATGCTTTTGGAAATTCCCAATCTGTTAAAGCCCGATCTTAAAACCGTGGCTCAAAAGATTAAAATACGGGTGAAACATTACCTAGTGGAAGCCCAAGTTCCCATGGCCCTTGGAATTCTCTTTGCAGCAATTATCGCAGAAACCGGCCTGATTCACGGAATCAGTGATTTCTTAAGCCCTGTGGTAACCGGGTGGCTGGGTCTTCCCGGAGAAGCGGGACTTGCCCTGATGCTTGGAATCGTACGACGGGAGCTTGCGGTACTGCCGCTGTTGGATATGAATCTTACCAGTTTGCAGATTTTTACCGGTGCCACCGTGGCCCTGTTTTATCTGCCCTGCTTATCGGTACTGGCCATTTTGATTAAAGAGTTTAAGTTAAAGACGGGACTTGCCATTGCAGGCACCACTTTGGTCGCAGCTTTTGTAATCGGCGGGGTTATCAATCAAACCGTCCGCTTTATAAGCAGTATTCTATAAGCGCTAATAGCCGGTGTCCCTAGAAGTTTTCGCAAGTATCTTTAAAAAAAGGAGCATGAAAAATGATCCCGAAATTTACCCGATGTTTAGAAAAAGCCCTATGTCACTTCCCCGATTTGGCAAAGCTCTGTATGAATTATTATAATAATATCGTAAAAGAAGAAATCAAATTAGCCCAAATTACGGAACAGGATCATGTGCTGTTTATCGGGGGCGGAGCCATTCCCAGCACCGCTTACCGGATTCATCAGTACACCGGGGCAAAAGTCGATGTCATCGATAAGGACCCCTGTGCGGTGAAGCTGGCAACAAAGCTTACCCGGCTCTTGGGACTGGAGAAAAAAGTTCGGGTATTTGAAGCCGACGGCAGAACCATTGAGACTAAAAAATACTCGGTGATCCTCGTGGCCCTTCAGGCCTGTCCTCATCAGGACATATTGGAAAATGCCCTGGAAAAAGCAGCGCCGAATACCCGGGTGGTGACCCGCTGTCCTGCCCACGGACTGCAGGCTTTTTATGAAAAGTCCCCCGGGGATTCCCAATGTTATGCCAATGTTCAGGCCATACAGGGAAGTCCTACCATGGAGGCGAGTTTACTGTTTATAAAAAATGAAAGAAGTGGTATTGATGAAAAAGGCCATCCTGTTATTTGTCGGAATTCTCTTGATCGGGCTTATCATCCGATTTGCTGATACAAAAGAGATCCTTCGCCACCTTGAAAACATCACCCTGGGCCAGATTGTTTTTCTCTGCGCACTGCAGATGTTTACAATTTTTTTAAACAGCCTTCAGCTGTATACCTTGGCCAATCTTTTGAATTTACCCGTGGCCCTGGGTAAAATCTTCTCTGTTTATATGAGCGGTACCTTTGTAGAGAGTGTTACCCCCTCGGTAAAGGCGGGAGGGGAAGCT
>SKRE01000053.1 GCA_007118655.1 Clostridiales bacterium
AATTGACAAACATTTGACGAAGCTTTAGAATAGAATTAGGACTTATATATTATCTATGATAGATCTAGGAGGGCTTTAAATGACAAGAAAGATGGTAGGTTTTGGTTTATTCATTTTAACCGGTGCAGCCTTGATTGTCCTTTCAATTTTGGAAACATCGAATCTTATTAATATTGGTTTGTTGCTGGTCATCGGGGCGTTTTTCGCTGTAGGACTGACCGATCATTTCAAAGACTTGAAAAAATAAAGGAGGCCTGGATATGTTTGATAAAAAGAAAGCAACTACATTTCTCTGTGCCTTTCTCGGCACGGTAATCACATGGTATATACAGCATGAAATGGGATATTCCGCAATCATCTCGAATGGAATCGTCGGGGTTTTGGCAGGGATCTTATTGTCTGCACCTTTAGCAGGAGCAACCTATACCGCGTCCTTCGTAGGGATGTCGGGAATCGCTGTGCTCCCCCATCTGGGCGCTGCGGCCCTAGCCGGTGCAGTGGTAGGAGTTGTAATTATCCTGACGGCAGAAATATATGCCGGGATTGGTGGAAAAGGTGGAACCACCGCCGCGTTTTCGGTTCAAGTTAGTCGCTTTATAATGAGCATTTTCGGATAGGAGGAACATTAATGGATAATCTGGCAATCATAATTACAGCTATTTTAGCAGGTGTAGCAACCTACGCAATCAGTGTAAAATTGGAAAAAGGAGCGGTTTTCGGCTCCGCTATTATTGTACTGGTATCGGGCCTGTTTTTGCCCCACTTCTTTGAAATGGGGACAACCCTGGCGGTTGTGGCTACGACTTCTTCTTACGCCGGAATGGTTGCGGCGAAAAACGTGCCGAACCTTAAAGAAATGGCCGTGGTGGGTTTTATCGTAGGAGTTCTATTTATCTTGGTGCAAGTTCCCTACGCAGGAGTGGGAGGAAAACTTGGGGTCATTGCAGCTATATCATGTTTAAGCTGGATTGGACTGAAAAAAGTCTATGTAACGGTATTTTCCAAGTCGGCAAATAAGAGAAAGCAGGAACCTGCCGGACGCATGTGATAAAAAAATCATATAAGAATCATAAACCCTTCATCTCAGCTCATTAAGACAAAAGCCGGGAATGAGGGGTTTTATTTTTGAAAAATAATCGAATAAAAGAGAAAATGAGAATTTTTCCTGGTTTTCCGGATTTCATGTTGAAATCTAAATCTAATAGGAGTACAATAGAATATGACATGAATCGAAACCCTTGAATTTCTTTAAAGAGACGGGTTTTTTAAAAATATCATAGAACCGGACTAAGAGGTGTGTACATTGAAAAATCGTATAAAAACTTACAGCTATTATTTTGTTTTGCTTTTTTTATTTTGGATTATTTTATCCCAGCAGTTCACTTTGGAAATTGCACTGATCGGTGCAGGAGCCGTAGGACTGATTATGCTGTATTCCAAAAGTTTGTTGTTTTCACCCGAGGAGACCACTCTGTTCAGCCCAGGGAAAATATTGTTATTTGTTAAATTTATCTTTGTTATGCTGATCGAAATTATAAAGTCCAACTGGCAGGTGGCGAAAATTGTTCTTTCTCCTTCCTTACCGATATCTCCCTCCTTTGTAAAGGTGAAAAAAACCTTTGAAAAGGATTTTGACAAAGTGATCTTTGGGAATTCCGTAACCTTAACCCCGGGGACCTTAACCGTAGACATCGACGAGGAAGGATTTCTTGTGCATGCCTTAACCAAGGAAGCGGCGGAAGGGCTGGAAGGCAGTATTATTGAAGAATTTGTACGGAAACTGGAGGCGGAGTAAAGATGATGGAGGCAGTTTTTTTAGGATTTATTATATTTTTAGGAGTTACCATGTTCGTCTGTCTGTACCGAGCCTATGCGGGTCCCACGGCGGCGGATCGAGTTGTGGCCATTGACGTGATTTCCACCAAAATCGCCGTGCTCATTGCTTTTTTAGCGATACAAACCGGTCAGGAAAGCTTTATTGATGTGGCTTTGGTCTATGCCATGATGGGTTTTATTGCAACCATTGCGGTATCCAAATACTTAGAAAAAGGAAAGCTTTATTAAGGAGAGGTGGAAATGATCATAAACGCCATTATATTAATATTGATAGGAAGCAGCGCCTTCTTTTTTGCCGTGGGTACCCTGGGACTCCTTCGAATGCCCGATACCTATACAAGAATGCATGCCAGTACCAAATGCGACACCTTGGGAGCGGGACTTGCACTATTGGCCCTTGCGGTATACAGCGGATTTAGTGTAATCAGCGTTAAAAGCATTATTGTCATTGCTTTTATCTGGATTACCAATCCTACCGCCGCCCATATAATTGCTAAGGCAAAATACCACAGTGAAAAAAAGAAGAACTTCAAAAGTAAGATTTAAGAGGGATAATCTAAGCATGTTAGCAAGAATAATCCTGATGCAAGGATTCTGAAGAGGATTATAAGGAGAGGATCAAATGGAAATTTTAAATATTATTTTAATACTGTTCCTGATTGTTTGCGCCTTAGCTGTTGAGCGGACAAAGGACTTACTTAGCGCCATAATCATTTTCGCCTCTTACAGTTTGGTAATGGCTATTTTATGGCTGATGCTGATGGCGCCGGATATTGCCCTGACCGAAGCTGCCATAGGAGCCGGGGTTACTACCATACTGCTCATTGCCACGGTTTCCAGAATAAGGAGGGTGGAAAAATGAAGAAATATTTTATACCCCTGATGTTTTTAGGACTTTTGGGGATTATGTTTATCAGTGTAATGGAGCTTCCCGCCATTGGAGACCCGGAAAATCCCAGTCAAAATGAAGTGGCGGATTATTACATCGAAAATGCCATTGATGATACGAAAACCCCCAACACCGTAACCGCGGTTTTAAAATACTATCGGGGGATCGATACCTTGCTGGAAGCCGGAGTACTGTTTACCTCTATTGTTGCGGTAATATCCGTGCTCAGGGGAAATGAAAAGAAAAAAAGCATTAAAGAAGAGTAAAAGGAGCGCGCAGCTATGGACGATTTAATAGTAAAAACCATTATTCGTATTGTTACCCCCTTTATTTATTTGTACGGCACTTATATTATTCTAAACGCCAGCGCCTCACCGGGTGGAAGTTTCGCCGGAGGCGCCATTATGGGTTCTGCAATTGTACTATATACCATTGTATTTGGTCTTGCTAAAGCGGAAAAGAAAGTACCTGACCGCATCGGGAAATTAAAGCGGGAGGTACTGCTTTGCTTTGTTTTAATGGCCTTCGTGGTAATTTTTATGGGCTATGATGTGATGCAGCTGAGAGAAGCAGGAGCCTATCAGATAGCTTATGGAGACAAGGTGCAAGTGGAGATGCTTTCTTTGGTAAATATGGGAATTGCCTTTAAAGTTGCGGTAACCTTGATCAGTCTCTTTCATGTGTTCATTAAGGAGGAACATTAATATGGAGTTTTTGGAAATTATCATGGACCGAATCAATTATTTTGGAGCCGCCACCCTTTTTGTGATTGGACTTTACACCGTATTAACCCACCCGAATTTACTCAAAAAAGTTATAGGACTGAACATTATGGAAACCGCCGTATTTTTGTTTATGGTATCCGTGGGTTATATCGCAGAAGGAAATGCTCCCATACTAGGTACTGTGAAAGAACCTATCACCGCTTCCTATGTGAATCCCTTACCAACGGCGATGATTCTTACGGGAATTGTGGTTGCTGTAAGTATTACGGCCTATGCCCTCAGTCTAGTGATCAAAATTTATGAAGTATACGGCACCGTTGAGCTGGATGAAATCTTAGAAATGAGGGGGGAGTAAAAGATGGCTTATTTGCAGTTTCCGTTATTGATTTTATTTATACTCCTATTAGGAGCGGTTATGACCCCTTTGTTGATGAAAAGATTTAATCGAAAGGGAAAGTACTTTATTCTGACAGTGCTTACGGCAAGTTTATCTTTAAGCGGTTATCTGCTTTTTCAGGTAATGACCCAGGGAGCCTACATGTATAATATAGGAAACTGGAGTCCCACTATTGGGATACAGTTCAGTATTGATGAATTCTCCACCATGATGGTCTTTTTTATCCTGATGATGACCACCTTAGTGGTGATTTATTCCTTAAGGGATATTGAACATGAAATTCTGCCAAAGCAAATACCGGTATACTACAGTTTAATATTTTTACTGCTTGTGGGAATGGTGGGAATCACCTTTACAAATGACCTGTTTAATACATATGTATTTATGGAGATTCTGGCCATGACCTCCTGTGCTATTATTTCCATTAAACGAAAAAAGGAAAACTTTATGGCGGCCTTTAAGTATTTGATGTTAAATACTCTGGCATCCATCTCCTTCCTCTTCGGTGTGGCCCTTTTGTATATGGCCACGGGATACTTAAACATCACAGAGATGTCCAATCAGATGGCTGTTGCCTGGGAAATGTATCCCACCAATATTTTATTGGCCCTGGGTTTTATGGCGGCGGGACTTGGAATTAAAGCTGCGGTTTTCCCCTTGCATACCTGGCTTCCCGATGCCCACTCCAGCGCACCGACTCCATCCAGCGCATTGCTTTCCGGCCTCGTGGTAAAGGTCTATATTTTTGTGGCGATGAAAGTTCTTTTCCGTTTAGTAGGCACGGAAATTATCATCGATAATTTAGGAATTCACAATTACATTGCTTATTTTGCTGCTGTGGGAATGATCATGGGGTCCATATTTGCCATCGGACAAAAAGATATTAAACGAATGCTGGCATATTCCAGTGTGGCCCAACTAGGGTATATTTTCCTGGGGATCGGTATGGCCACGACCCAGGGGCTTAGCGTGTCCCTTTTTCATGTAGTCTCTCACGGATTAATGAAATCCGCATTGTTCCTCAGTGCGGGAGCCGTCATATATAAAACGGAAAAACGAAAAATCAGTGATCTTTCAGGGATCGGATATGAAATGCCCCTGACCATGATCGTTTTCAGTATTGCGGCCCTAGGGATGATCGGTATTCCGGGGATGAGCGGGTTTATGAGTAAGTGGTATTTGGCTCTGGCGGTCCTCGAGTCCGGCCAGCCCTTCTATCTTGTAATAATTCTATTAAGCAGCTTTCTGAACGCGGTATATTATCTCCCCATTATTGTAGCGGCTTTCTTAAAGCCCAGGGAAGATGGCAGTGAAGAAATGACTCGGGACGGTATTCCGAGAACCATGACCATGCCTATGGTTATCATTG
>SKRE01000131.1 GCA_007118655.1 Clostridiales bacterium
ATAGGTAAGGCTCAGGGTTAAGCCGTCAAATTTATATTCCACCACATATTCCAGGGGTTCCGTGCTTCCCTCGGCGCCGCTCCCTAAAATCCGCTTCATTCGCGCTTCCCAGTCCCGTAAATCCCCAAAGCTTTTGGACTTGTCCAGACTGAGCAGGGGCCGAATATGGCGGTGGGATTCAAACTTATCCAAGGGCTCTCCCCCCACCCTTCTTGTGGGGCTGTTTTGCAGCTGAATCCCGGTTTCTCTTTCCAATGTTTCCAGCTCATCGTACAGCTCATCGTACTCCCGGTCACTGACTATAGGGTTATCCAATGTGTAATATTGATAGGCGTAGTCATTGAGTGTTTCCACCAGGGTTTTCATCCGGTCCGACTTTTCCTGATCTATCTTTTCCTTGTTATCCATTATGATCCTCCCTTTATTCCAGGATTTGCAGGTTGATATAGGCAGGGTCGATTTTTTTCAGGCCCGCTTTATCAAAAATAATGGTCAGCATGGACCCTTGTTTTCCCACTACTTTTCCCTGACCGAACTTCGGATGATACACCTGGCTTCCCGGCTGGACTTTGTCCATGGGAAAGGCGCCCTCGAAGTCCGAGGTCTTTTTCATTCGCTGTTTTTGTACCGCGGTCCGCCGATCGTAAGGATCTTCCATATTGATTAAGTTCTCGGGAATTTCCTTTAGGAATCGGGACATGTCGTTCACATGGGTATTCCCGAATATGTTTCGCATGGTGGCATGGATAAAGTGCACCTCTTCTTTCGCCCGGGTAATTCCCACGTAACAGAGCCGCCGTTCCTCTTCTTCATTTCCTTCATGGATGGACATGGGCGAGGGGAAAATCCCTTCTTCCATTCCCGGTAAAAATACCACGGGAAATTCCAGTCCCTTGGCGCTATGGAGGGTCATCAGCAGTACCCCTTCTTCCGATTCGTCGCTGCGGTCCAGGGAAGTTTCCAGGGATGCCTGTCCGAGAAAAGCTTCCAGGGTTCCTTCCTCTGAAGTCTTATCAAACTCCTTGGTAATGGACTTAAATTCCTCTAAGTTTTCCAGTCTGGCCTTGGCTTCAATAGTTCCCTCCGCCACTAAGCTCTCCTGATACCCGGTGTCCTGATAAATCCTTTCCGCAAGCTCCGTGATGGTAAGGGTGTTCTTGGTCTCCTGCAGACGGATCATGGTATCTAAAAATTCCCTGATTTTATTTTTCACCCGGGTGGTGAGTCCCGGAATATGTTGATAATCCATTAAAGACCGGAAAAAATCCTGATTTTCCATCTCGGAATACTCATCAATTTTCTCAATGGTTTTCTTTCCGATGCCCCGTTTCGGTTCATTGATAATGCGCTTGATGGCCACATCATCCACGGGGTTTTCGATGGCTTTTAAATAGGAAATTACATCTTTGATTTCCTTTCGGTCATAGAACCGGGTGCCGCCGATCAGTTGATAGGGAATGCCCCGCTGTACCAGGATTTCCTCAATGATTCGGGACTGGACATTGGTTCGATAGAGGATGGCAAAATCCTTATAGGTCCGCTCCCCCAGATCCCGCTGTTTTTCTATGGTGTCCGCAATATACCGGGCTTCGTCCCGCTCCTGATCCGCTTTATAATAGTTCAGCACTTTCCCTGTATCGTTATCCGTCCAGAGTTTTTTCGGTTTACGCTGCAGGTTATGGGCCACCACTTCATTGGCCGCCTCTAAAATAATATTGGTGGATCGGTAATTTCTTTCCAGTTTGATGGTCTTCGTCTTTTGAAAATCCTGCTCGAAGCCCAAAATGTTTTGAATATCCGCCCCTCGCCAACCGTATATGGACTGGTCGTCATCTCCCACCACGCAGATATTTTTGTGGTCGTCGGCCAGCATGCTGACCAGGGTGTACTGGGCCATATTGGTATCCTGAAACTCATCCACCAGGATGTATTTAAATTTATTCTGATATTCCCGTAGAATTTTAGGATTCTCCTTAAACAGGGTTACGGTCTTCATAATCAGGTCGTCAAAATCCAGGGCATTATTCTTTCGAAGGGTCCGTTGATACATTCGGTACAGCTTTTCTATCTGCTGGTTCCGATAGTCATCCCCTTCAATTTTCAAGTACTCATCCGGGGTAATCAGCTTGTCCTTTGCCCGGCCCACGGCTCCCAGCATGGCCTTGGGATGATATTCCTTTTCCGGGAGTCTTAAAGCTTTAATACACTCTTTCATCACCACTAATTGATCCGAAGGATCGTAGATCCCGAAGTTGCTGGTATAGCCCAGGGCTTCGATTTCTCTACGGAGTATTCGAACGCAGGCGGAGTGAAAGGTGCTGATCCATAGATTGTAATAGGGTTTTTCCAACAGGGCTTCCACCCGTTCCTTCATTTCCTTTGCCGCCTTATTGGTAAAGGTAATGGCTAGAATATGGTAGGGGTCTATTCCCAGTTCCTCTACCAGATAGGCAATTCGATGGGTCAAAACCCTGGTTTTTCCAGAACCGGCTCCCGCCAGCACCAGTAAGGGCCCTTCCGTCGCACACACCGCTTGGCGCTGCATGTCATTCAAATCAGTTATATTCATGGCTTTACGCTCCTTTAATGATAAGTAAATTCAATTCTTATCTTATTATACTTCCGGGAAATCTTCAATAGAAAAGAGGTCCTTCTCGGAAAAGGAAACCCGCGGTTAAGGGGTATTCCTCCTTTTTCAACAGAAAACACTAGTGCATGGTACACTAGTGCAGACTCCCCTCTTCCCTTAGGATATCCTTTTTATAAAGCACTGCGGCCCTTAGGGCGGCTTCAATGGCTTTGGTAATATCGGTCAGCGCCATGGAGGGTTGCCCCGGTCTGTCCGTCACCTGGGGCGGTATATAGGGCACATGGATAAAGCCTCCCCGGGCGCCGGGATTTTCCCGGTGAATGTAATGCATCAGGCCGTAGAGAATATGATTGCAGACAAAGGTTCCCGCAGTATTGGATACGGCGGCGGGGATCCCGGCCCGTCGAATGCTTTCCGTCATGGCCTTTATGGGGAGATTGGAAAAATAAGCCTCGGGGCCTCCCGGGACAATTTTTTCATCCACCGGTTGATTTCCCTGGTTATCCGGTATCCCGGCATCATCGATGTTAATGCCCGCCCGTTCCACGCTGATATGCGGTCTGCCTCCTGCCTGACCCACGGCAATAATAATATCGGGGTTTGTCTCCCGGATTTTTCCTTTCAACACTTCCAGGGAGCGGTGAAAAACCGTGGGGATCTCCACTTTCAACACGGTGTATCCTTCAATGGAGTTTCGCACCTGTTTTACCGCTTCCAAAGCGGGGTTGACCGGTTCTCCTCCAAAGGGGTCAAAAGCTGCCAGTAAAATTATCATTGTTGGTCTCCTCCTTATCCGCTGCCAGATCCTTCGACGAAAATTCCGGTTTCTTCAAAAGGGTCACCCGGATTTTGGTTCCTTCCTTCGGCTGACTTTCCACTTCGATTTCCCCTTTATGAAATTTCACAAACTCCTGACAAATAATCAGCCCCAGGCCCGTACCGTCTTCATAATTGGTACCCTTCGTGGAGGTAACCTGATCCGGTCGAAACAGGTTGGGTATGCGTTCCTTTCGAATCCCTACCCCGGTGTCCACAATATCCACCAGGACCTTATCCCCTTCAAATGTCCCGCGAATTTCAATGGCTCCCCGGTTCGGGGTGAATTTCACCGCATTGGATAGAAGGTTTCGAAAGATGGTCTGAATCATGGAAGGGTCCCCTAAGGTTTTCAGCCCCGGTTCCATATCCATGTGTACCCGGAGCTTCTTCCGTCGGATTTCCTGATCGTAAAGCTTTAAACTCTCACGGAGCACCGTTTCTAAAAAAAGCGCCTCGGGACGTACTTTTATATCTCCCCGCTGGTGCATAGACCATTGCAGGAGATTATTGAGCAGTTTGCTTAACTGCCGGGAGTGCTCGCACATGGACTGTAAGAAATCCTTTCGTTCCTCTTCACTGAAATCCTCATAGTTCTCCTCCATAAGACTTATTAAACTCACAAAGGTATTTAAGGGACTTTTTAAGTCATGGGCGATAATGGCGAAAAATTTATCCTTGATCCGGTTGCTTTGGGCCAAGGCCTGATTTTTCCCTTCCAATGTCTCCTTCGCCCATTTCAGCTGAACATGGGTCTTTACCCGAGCCTTCAGCTCGCTGGCATTAAAAGGCTTGGTAATATAATCCACCCCTCCGCATTCGAAGCCTCTTTTGATACTTTCCGTATCGGTTTTAGCGGTCAAAAATATCACCGGCACATCTTTGGTTTTTTCTTCCCCTTTAAGAATTTCACAAACCCTGAATCCGTCGATCTCCGGCATCATAATATCCAGTAAAATCAAATCGAAGGGAGTATTAAGGGCCTGGTTCACCGCTTCTTTCCCCCGAAGGGCAAAGGCCAGCTCATAGTCTTCCTTTAGAAAGTTGGCAATCAGCTGAATATTTTGTGCCACGTCATCAACAATCAGTATTTTCCCCTTTTTTTCTTCCATAGTTAATCTCCTTTATCCGCTGAATAAGATTTGGGTAATAAACCAGCAGATGCTTCATCCCTTCTATATCAAACCGCTCCGTGCTTTCAATCAGTCTGTGTGCATATTCTGCTAAAGCCGGTACGTCCTGAGTTTCTCCAAGTGCTGAAAGGGTCTTCCCAAAACCCTGAATATCCTTAAAAAAAGCACTGTTGCGAACCCTTCGATAGTCCCATTTCCCCTGATTTTCAAAAAAATCCAACACGAGTTGTACATCCCCGTTTATTCTATAGTTATTAGGTTCTACATTCCCCGTCAAAACTCCTTCATTTTTCAGATTATTATCGGAAAAATTTTCCCCGCCGATTTGTACCGGATAAAAGACCAGTTCGAACCTTGTGCCTCTTTTCGGAACGGAAAACAGGTGAATTTCCCCCTCCAGAATTTCCACAAGATTTTTGGTTATGGAAAGCCCAAGACCCGTCCCTTCGGAGGTATCCCCCTTGGGATTCCACTGGACAAAGGGCTTGAATATCTCCTTTTGTCCACGCTGGGATATGCCCACTCCCGTATCGATCACTTCAATTTTTAAGGTTCCGTGACCTTTATCCTTTTTCTCGAAGGCGGTTCGGATTTTCACAAAGCCTGTATCCGTAAATTTCACCGCATTGCCCACAAGATTCAGCAGAATCTGGCGAACTCTGGTTTCATC
>SKRE01000110.1 GCA_007118655.1 Clostridiales bacterium
CCTCCTCTTCTTCCCGGAGAGCTTCAAGCATGGCTTGCACATTTTTAAGAGGAGACTTCATCCCCAGTCCGCAAGCGGGAGATATAATGTTTGAACCGTCCTTAACGGATTTTTTTGTCAACTCGGAAATCTTTTTCGGATCACCGAATTCCAGAGTATAAGTACTGACATTCCCCATTAATAAGCGGTCCCCCAGATTTTCTCTGGCCTCTTTTATGCTGACAATAGAATCAAAACTTAATACGTCACTTTTAATTTTGTTTACCTGGGGATAGACTTTTTTCATCTGTCCGCAAATATGCACAATGGTTCCTGCTTTTTTCTGTTGGATTCCTTCTACCAGTTGATTAATGTATTTTACGGCAAACTCTTCAAAGAGCTTCGGTCCAAGGATTTCTCCGGTGCCGCTGGGGTCTGAAATTGCAATAATATCCGCCCCGGCATCAATTTGTCTTTTCGCAAAGATCAATAGCTCCTCAGTGATAAATTTCATAAAATGATGAGCATCTTCATTTTTCTTACGAAGTTCTTTATAAAAGGTTACGGGTTCCATGATGGAGCTTACGGTACTGATCGGCCCCGTCAGATTACCGATAATCGGCACTCCCGGATTCCGGTTTTTTAGGATTTTAATCGCATCAATAACCACCTTTGAGCGGCCCTCTTCGTGATTCATTTTAGAAATATCCTCCCATACCGTAACGGAGGTAAAGGGATAATCCACCACATGGGGCTCATAAATATTGGATCCGAGATCCACCTTCGCGCCGAAATACTCGGCTTCTACGGTCATACAAAAGGGGACTCCGTAATTCTCAAAACATCCCTTATCGTACACTGCTTCCGCTAAATCCGCCATCATGGCCGCATCGCTGTGGGCATCGATAAAATCCAGCCCCTTCTCTTCGATAATCTCCGTGGTAATCATATTCATCATTCCTCCGGGACAGATACAGGGAGGTCGGTCAACGGATTCCGTATTTAATACTTTATCTAATCTCTCCTTTGGCAAAAGCATATTTCCACCCCTTCCTAGGCAACTTGCAACAGTCTTTTAACGAGCTTTACCGCTTCCACCGCATTTTGTGAATAGCCGTCGGCGCCGATGGTGTCCGCAAATTTTTTGGAGATCGGTCCGCCTCCTACTACGACTTTAACCTCTTCTCTAATGCCCGCCTCTTTTAACAGTTCAATAACGGTTCCCATGCCGCCCATGGTGGTGGTCATCAAGGTGGAAAGACAAACAAAGGATGCCTTCATTTCCTTCGCTTTATCCACAAAGTTTTGCAGCGGAACATCCCGGCCTAAATCAATCATCTCAAATCCTGCGGTTTCCAACAAAATCTTTACCAGGTTCTTGCCGATATCATGGGTATCCCCTTCCACAACGCCGATGATGCCTTTTACTTTTTTCTTCTCATCCGTGGCGGGAAGATGGGGGGTTAGTATTTCCAGTCCTTCATACATGGCATCGGAGCAAAGCAGCACATCGGTTACGAAGTACTCTTCCTCCTCATACAACTGGCTGGCCCGATTCATGCCGTCCACCAGTCCCTCCATAATTCCGTCAAAAGCGGGATACCCGGCCTCAATATATTCTTTCGCCGCTTCAATGACTTCCTCTTCTTCCATTTCCAATACCCCGTAGGATAATCGTTTTAATAATTCTTCTTTAGACATGGTCATGATCATTCCCTCCAATTATCTGCTCTATTTCAAATCCTGGTTTTAGGTTGATACGATCTTTTTCGTTTTACATTGGTTCCTCTATCGAAAATTCTTTGGATCTAAAGGCCACTTTCCGTATTTTCTGGCGGAGGCCATAAACTGATCGATATTCTCTAAAGGGACTTTTCCGTTTAAGTCACATCCCGAGGCTAAAATATATCCCTTCGGACTGTCGTAAGCCTTTTGAATACAGGTTTTTACTGCCGAGTCAACATCTTTCCGGGTACCGAGATACAAAATCTCTACCGGATCCACATTTCCAAGGATCGGCACCTGATCGCCAACCATCTCTTTTGTGTAGGCTAGGTCCACACGGTTATCAATGCTTAGCATATCACAGCCGGATGTAACCATATCCCCCACAATGGCAGTAGTGTCTCCGCAAATATGATAACAAACCATTCCCCCGGCATCATGAATATCATTGATGAGATCGATGGTATAGGGAAGCACAAAATCTAAATACTGTTTTCGATGGAGAATCGTCCCGGAAGCGATGGGATCACACATTAAAATCATGGCACCGGCCTTAATAAACTCCCGGTAAATCTTTTTTAGGCCTTCAGTGCAAAACTGAATCAGTTCATGGAGTTTCTCCGGATCTTTTCTGGTGGCTCTTAACAGGTTTTCCACTTTATAAATGCTGGATGCCGCAGTAAAGGGTCCCGTAATTAAAACCCCTGTGGGCACCTCATGGCCTACTTTGTCAATTAAAATTTTCGTTGCTTCAATATGTAGCTGCAGTTTTTTATCATTTTTCAGTTCCAGCCTCGACATCTCCAACTGATCCACATCCTTCAAGTCCTCCAGCGCATATTTCATTATTGCGGGAACGTCGTCCTCAGGATCGTTCATTACGCTTCCCACAGCGGCTCCTACTCCATGAAGACCGTAATCAATAATCGTTAAATCGTTTCCAAACCGTTCGTAACAGGCTACCTGAGCATTGGCTTCATTCAAAGCACTGCTTCTTTTTTCCTTATGGGTCATTCCAGCGGCCTGTCCCGACATGGAAACCACCACGGGAATGGAAAGCATCCGGTCCATGGGTTTTCCGGTCATAAAAGCATCCAGTCGTTCATTAGGGGTCATTTGATCATCCTTATGCATAGTAAATCCTCCTTGGTCATTGAATTTTATAAACTTTTTAGAGCAAATTCACGGTTTTGATGATCCCGTTTTTCAGTACAAATTTCTTATTGTTAATACACATCTCTCCCACAAATTTGACACGGCCCACCGCCTTTAGACATCCCTCACCGTATTTCATCGGCGACCCGAGTTCTACGTCTTTCAATTGAGCCTTTTCCATCCCCAGAAGCCCATACGTGGTTTTGGGACAAAGTAGGACGAGGGTTTCGCTGCTTAAGTTTTTTTCAATCTTTTTCAGCAGGGGATAGGTAAACATCTTCACCACATCCTCCGAGAACTTCGGACCTAAAATATTCAAACTTCCCGAGGAATCCCCGTAACTGATCATATTGACACCCGATTTTTGGGCTTCTTCGATAAAAAGAAGAATTTGCCTTTGGAGTTTATCAAAAATACGCTGCATCATCTCCGGCTTTTTCTTAAAGGTCTTAAAAACATACCGTGGCTCCATTAAAACGTTTAAAATCGTAAAGGGCCCCGAGATGTATAGCACCACGTTTTCTCCCTGTTCCCGGAGTAACCTGCAGGCCTTTAACACTTCTGCAATCCGCCCTTTGGAAAAGTCTATGTTCGGTAGTTCGAGGACTTCCTCCGCCGTGGTGCAAAGATATTCCTTCGCCCTGGGGCCGTTATTCTCGTCTCCTAGATTTACCAATCCTCCCATAGCTTCCCCCTCCACAGTGTGGCAAAAAGGCAGTTGGCAAAAGTCCGCCGCGTCCTTTTCTTTTAACCCTTTCGAAAGGATCGCCATACTTTCAGCTTTTTCATAGGCCATCGGAAAGGTTAAGTCCGTACCCATCGCAATTTCCTTTGTCAGCCCTGCAGAGTTGTCATATCCGCAGTGAAAATCTGTTATTTTTCCCATATGAACCCTCCATTAGTCGTCCTTACTCCTGAAATGTTTTTATGATTTTTTCCCTTTGTAAATTCCTGCCGATGAAAATCAGTTTTCTTTCTGTCTTACCGTTTATGTATTCCCAGTGCTGATGGTGAGGTGTGAAGTCGAAATATATTCCCTGGTCAGTATCCATGGATAAAAATCCTTTAGCCCTTAAAATCTGTCCGAATGCAATTTGCTTAAGTAGTACGAAGGTTGCTTCCAGTTCCTTCTTAGAAAAAATCTTTGGCCTACGAATCGATACCGTAGTGAAGACTTTATCCGCAGAAACCATATCAAGATTTTCTCTGTGTTCCATTTGCAGACCTTTAAGGGCATCTAACACTTCTATTATGGTTTCCCCGTCCCGGGCGTGCCAGTTTTCCCTTGAAATATATGCCCTTTTGTTGATCTCCCGGATTTTGGAGATTGCTTTTTCAACGTCACTGTCTGCTGCTTGGTCAAGATGACTTAAAAAAAGAACCTTAGCATTTTCTATTTGGTCCCGGTAAAAGGAGCCGAAATTTTCCAGATAATCCTCAAAGGCATTGACGTCCACAATGGTAACGACGTGTTGAATCTCAATAGCTGCCTCAGACTTCCCGGCGATCATTTTAGAAACCTTGATAATATCTGATAAACTGCCTACCCCGGAAGGTTCTATAATAATGTGGTCCGGCTGATGTACGCTGATTAACTCTTCAATCGCGCCTTTAAAATCCTGCACTACGGTGCAGCAGATACACCCTGCGTAAATTTCTTTAATTGGTAAACTTTTCTCCAGCAAATCACCATCCACCCCGATCTCTCCGAATTCATTTTCAATCAAGGCAACTTTTCCGTTGAGGTTTGGGATCATCTTTTTTAGAAATGTAGTCTTTCCGGCACCTAAAAAACCGGATATGATATGGATATGGGTTTTCATAAATTCTCCTTTAATCAATCAGTAATGTGTTTCCTTTAATAACTTGTATTCTTTTTGTCAATGTACCTGTTCATTATATCATACCTGCAACCCCGGTTTTATAGGGATTCCTTATCTCGAATCCATTTTCTATTATATTCTTTTATCGATGGAGACTCTGGGGGATCATCCCTCGAATAGATGAGTGTTTTTTCACCGCCCTCATTCGATATAGGGTATCTCCTTCTTCCAAGAAGGCGGACAATAACTCCGTCCCGCTGTCTTCTCCTAGAATCCCATAAGTTCTTTTGCTTTTTCTGCCTCTTCGGTTGAGGTAAGCATTTCCAACAGTTTAAACGCAACACCCAGTGCCGTGGACGGCCCCGAGGAGGTAATGATATTTCCCTCTGCCACAATCGGCTCACTCCCGATCATTGCACCAAAGTCTTCTAACTGTTTTTGTCTTTTCCCCTGGGATAAGTGGTAGGTTGTGGCTTTTTTTCCTCTTAGAATACCGCTTTTCCCAAGGGCCAGGGC
>SKRE01000016.1 GCA_007118655.1 Clostridiales bacterium
GCTCTACCTTGTTTGCACAGAAGTTACAAATCTTTTTTCTCGGTTTTCTTTTTCTTCTATTATTTACCATTGTATATCCTCCTCTCAATTAAAAAGGAATATCTTCGTCATCATCTATCGCTTGAAATTCATCTAAATCCACATCGGAAGTGTCAATATCATTCTTGCTGTCCTTTGGCTTGTCTTGTTTTTGATAGGACTGTGAATTTGAAGAAGACCCGCCGGATTTCTCCCGTCGCTCTAAAAACTCCACTTCATTGGCAACGACTTCCACAACGAAAACCCGTTTGCCTTCCTTGTTTTCATAGCTTCTAGATTGAAGTCTTCCCAGAACCGCTACCTGTTGCCCCTTGGCTAAGTAATTCGCACAATTTTCCGCGGTTTTCTGCCAGGTTACGATATTAAAAAAATCTGCTTCATCACTTTTGGAAAAAGTTCTATTTACTGCAAGACTGAAGGTGGCAACGGCTTTTCCCGTAGCAGTAAATCGAAGTTCCGGATCTTTCGTTAAACGACCGACTAAAGATACACTATTCATTTAATACACCACCTCATTTTATTCCTTGTCTAATTTTACAACCATTACACGCATCACACCATCGGTAATACCCAGTACCCGTCGAAGCTCTTTCGGTACATCGCTACCGGCTTTAAAGTTCAGCAGCATGTAGTGACCGTCATTTTTCTTGTCGATTTCATAGGCTAGTTTTCGGTTTCCCCAATCATCTACGTTTTCAATCTCACCATCGGCTTCGATGATTCCCCGTAGTCTTTCAAGGATCGCTTCCTGCTTTTCTTCTTCAAGGTCTCCTCGAAGAATGTACATTAACTCATAATTTTTCATTGTTTACACCTCCCTTTGGACATTTAGGCTCTTTTATAAAGAGCAGAGAAATGATTTCTCATTATCGAAAATTCATTATATCATGCTCTGTTTTCCATTGCAATTTTTTTTCATGAATTCTTTTTTCCTCTTCCTTTTTCTCTTTCCAGCAGGATCTTTTATAATTCTTCGTTTGTCTTTTGTAAATGGGGTATAAACATGTATAATATGAATTTTTACCGGGAGGGATCAGCATGGACAAAAAAGTTGGGATTATCGATTTGGGATCAAACTCCGTAAGAATGATCGTGGTGGCGGTGAATGAACGGGGGGCTTACCGACTCATCGACCAGGCCAAAAGTATGGATCGTCTGGGACAGGGCATGGGGGATGAGGAGATCATCCAGGAAGAAAGTTTATCCAGAAGTCTTTCCACACTAAAGGTATTTAAAAAGTTTGTGGACTCCTATGATGTGGATTTGGTCATTCCTGTGGCCACCGCCGCCCTTCGCCGGGCTGCCAATCAAAAAGAGGTTTTAAAACGCATTAAAAAAGAGACCGGTCTTCGTTTTCAAGTTCTTTCAACGGATCGGGAGGCCTATTACAGTTATCTGGGTGCAATAAACACCTTGGCCTTGGAAGATTTTATTATGGTGGATATCGGCGGGGGCAGTATCCAAATTGCGAAAGTTCAAAACCGGAAAATTCAGCAGGCGGTGAATCTCCCCTTCGGAGCCATTACCCTTACGGAAAAGTACCGTCTTTCCCATGAATTTACGGAGGCAGCCCGGCAGGAAGCTTTATCCTTCTTACAGGAGGCCCTTTATAATATCCCCTGGCTGAGCAAGGAGGACGGACTTCCGGTTCTGGGACTGGGGGGAACCCTCCGAAGTTTAGGGCGAATTGCCCAGCAAAAGTATGCTTACGAGTTTAACAGTCTTCATAATCTGCAGCTGTCCCCGGACAAAGCCTTGGAAATCATCGATGAACTGGCGGAAAAAACCCATGGAGAGCGGATTAAAACCCCCTGTATTGCCACGGATCGAGGGGATATTATTATGGGGGGACTGTTGCCTTTACAAGCCCTGTTACGTCATCTGCAACCTCCGAATTATATTTTAAGCACCAGCGGGTTACGGGAAGGACTGTTTTTCGAGAAATTTTTGCAAGACCTCTCTCCCCAACCCATGCCCATTCAAAATGTGCTGGACCACAGCCTGTATAACACCTTAGGCCGATACAACATGAACATCACCCATGCAGAGAAAATTCATTACATTTCCCTAAAGCTTTTTCGAGCCCTGCAGCGGGTGCATAATCTCTCCTCAAAATACGAGCGGGTTTTACGCACCGCTTCTCTGCTTCATGACCTGGGCATGAACGTGGATTACTATAACCACCATAATCACAGCTTCTACCTAATTCTTCATTCCCGGATTTACGGTCTTTCCCACCGGGAAATCCTATTATCCGCCTTTGTGGCCGGTGAACATCGGGATTCAAAGTTAAAACAGGTGCATGAACCCTACTTTGAAAGACTCTCTTTGGAAGAGAAAAAAATCATTGAAATTCTCGGCATGTTTTTGAAAATTTCCGAGATGCTGGATCGGAACCAATACGGACAGCTTACGAAAATATCCACCTTTCTGGAGGAAAAAGACTTCACCGTAACCCTGCTTTCTTCAGAGGCCATCGGTATTGAAGCCTTCAGTATAGAGCCCTTTAAGGATGAGTTTTATGATCTATTTGGAAAACAGCTGCACATCAACACCGATCATTATTAATAAAAAAATAAAAAGAAGCCTTGGAAAGTTCCTGTTAGGAAAATCTTCCAAGGCTTTTTTGATGTTTGAATTATTTGGTTCTTTTCTCTCCATTAATCTTTATGATTCTGCGCTCCAACTCTTTCCGGGGCAGCCAGATTTGATGTTCGCATCCCAGACACTTAATCCTAAAGTCCGCTCCTGTACGAAGCACTTGGAAAGTCTTGGATCCGCAGGGATGGGCTTTTTTTAAGGTAACCTCATCACCGACGACTAATTTTAAGGGCATTGGATAACCTCCTGTTTACAAAGTAATGGTCTTCTTC
The DNA here is from genome assembly GCA_007118655.1 of Clostridiales bacterium. Classification (GTDB taxonomy): domain Bacteria; phylum Bacillota; class Clostridia; order Peptostreptococcales; family T1SED10-28; genus Isachenkonia. The sequence continues at coordinate 2,913 of SKRE01000016.1, forward strand.
GCGGCGTTGGATTTTTCCACGATATCGTACATGTTCCCGATACCCCCCACTAAAAGCTGGTTTTTAACTTTATAAAAGTCGAGGCAAGTGCCGCAGGAGAGAATTTCAACCCCTTTTTCCTCCAGATTTCTAAGATGGTCAATGACCGCGGAACCTTCTACGGTCAGTCGTACCCCGGCGTTTAAAAACAGCAGGCGTCTCGGCATTTTTGAAGCTTCCGTCAGGGTATAGATATATCCTTTCATTAAGACCTCGCCTAGTTCCCGGTTGCCTTCTCCAAGGGTATCCTTGGTGATCAGAATCGCCAGATCTTCATTTCTTTGAGTTTTTGAAGGGAATTCCAATCCTTCGGAAAGTTGAATATCTCCCTCTTTGTAGATCTCAATATAAAAATCCCCTTTGGCTTCTTTGATTTCCGCCTTTAAATTCATACTTTTTGCCAGTTTTGAAATATTTTCCTTTGCCACGTCATTGTCCACGATGGTGATGATGGTGCCGCCCTTGGTGTTTTCCAGGGCTTTTTTCGTTTGAAGCACCGGTACGGGACAGGGTTTGCCTCTCATATCAATTTCTTTATCCATTTATTTTACCTCCTAATTTCTCATGGTATCACTGTCTCTAGTATATCAATTCTTGAGGCTTACAACAATACGCCGGAGATAAAACTTTTTAATCAGCTTTTCGTTTGATATCAGTTTTTCAAGGGTATATAATCAGCAACCACAGAGCCTATTATAAAAGGAGGTACGGAAATGAAGGAAGAAAGATTGTTGATTTTAAAACTGTTAAAAGAAGGAAAAGTCACAGAAGAGGAGGCGGAAAAACTCTTAGCCGCCCTGGAAGAAAAAAAGGCCTCCACAACTTTTAAAACGGCGAAACGAAAAGTTGATGAGTCCCTGGGCAGCGCGGAAGAAACCTTCCAGCATAAAAGAAAAGCCTTTAAGGAGGATTTTGAAGAAAGTTTTGAAGAACTGGAGGATAAATTTGAAGATTTCGGAGAGGATTTCAGCAAGAAAATGAATCGTTTGGGCAGTCTCATCGCCCATACTTCCACTTCCGTGGCGGATAAAATTCTCCATTCCGTGGAAGAAGCCTTGGAATCCCAAGAATTTCAACAATACGACGTTTTTACAAAAAAAGAAACCTTTCATGAGACCCTGGAGGTTCCCATAACCGATTTAACAAACTATCGTGTACAAGTATCCTCCCTTAACGGGAAAGTCAAGGTGGAGTCCTGGGAAAAAGACTGTATTAAGCTCAAGGCAAAAATACAAATGAATGCTGAGGATTATCAGGAAGAACGGCTGATCTATGAAGCCCATCTCGATGCGGAATGTCTGGAGTTTTCACCGAGAATCGAGAAAGGATTTTATAGTTTTCTTACCCTTTATCTTCCCAAGATCCTTTTCGATTCATTAAAAGTGGATAACCGTAACGGTTCCGTATTTATCGAAGATTTTGAAGGAAAACACTTGGAGGTCCATACACAAAATGGTTCCATCCAGCTGCACCGAAGCTCTATTCAGGAACTGGGAAAACTGAAAACGAAAAACAGCAAAATTTTACTGCACCGTGTCCACGGGGGAGAGCTGATCGTCCAGACGAAAAACGGAAAGATTTTAGGCGATGTCCTGGATGCCAGGATCCTTGATTTCAAAACCTCCCTGGGAAGCATCGGTTTGGATGAGTTGGCCTATCACCGAATGGAACAGCTGCACCTTCAAACCACCAACGGTCATTTGAAGGTCTTTGATCCCCTTCCCGACAACTGCGGGATCCGGATTCTTGCCCAGACCAAAAATGGGGTCATTGAACTGGGTACGGATTTGGAGCTGATTGAAAATCAGCAGGATCGAAACAATACTCGAATCAACGGGCGCAGCAAACACTTGGAAGAGATGGCCCATTCCATTGACATTCAGGCCTACACCACCAATGGAGATATCCTCCTGTTTTAACTCTTTTTGTTAACGCCCATGAAAAACTGCTTTATTCAGACCCTATGGATATTAAAAAACCCCCGAAAGCAAGGCTTTCGGGGGTTTTTTTTAAATTTTATATTTCAAAGTACAATGCTTTGATTTTTGCTGAAGAATTATATAAAATACTGTGCACCTCACTTCGAATCGTCACCATAGACGTTACCTCAGCAGTTAGCTCGAATTAGGCACCCTCACGGCACACGAAAGGGATCACTTACCGCTGCTTCCTTCCGGATCTGACGGGGTTCATGAGCTTTCGTTGCGTAAGACCCAACGGTCAACACCAC
>SKRE01000082.1 GCA_007118655.1 Clostridiales bacterium
AGATCTTCTTCCATCATTATTTTTCCACGATTAATGGTGATCTGATCAAAATCCAATTCTTCAATGTTTTCATAGGAAAGACTTCGAAGGGCATCGGACATAATAATCACCGGACACTGGTACTGCTCTGCTAAGTTAAAGGCTTCAATGGTATCATAAAAGCAGTCCTCTATTGTGGCCGGTGCTAATATAATTCGGGGAAATTCTCCATGACCTCCATAATACAAGGTGTTCACGTCACTCTGTTCATGTTTTGTGGGAAGCCCTGTGCTGGGCCCTTTTCTTTGGGCGTCCACCACCACAATCGGCACTTCCGCCATGGAAGCCAGTCCAAGGCCTTCCATCATTAGAGAAATTCCCGGCCCGGAAGTTGCGGTGATACTTCGAACCCCGGCATAACTGCTGCCTACGATCATATTGATGGCGGCCAACTCATCTTCCGTTTGCACCACTTTTCCTCCGTAGCGGGGGAGATGCTCCGACAAGTACTGCATGACTTCGGAAGCCGGGGTAATCGGATAGGCCGCCATAAATCGACAACCGGCCATTACTGCTCCCAGACCGATCAAATCGTTTCCAACGATCACCGGACCGCGATACTTTCGGGTTACCGGCTCTATTAAATAGTTTACCCCTTTTAAGCTGGTAAAATTGTAGTTCACGGCTCCTTGCAATACTTTTTTATTCTTTTCAACAATTTTTTCCCCTTTATCTTTAAAAGCTTCTACAATCACCGCTTCCACATAGTGGGGTTCGATGTCCGTGACCCTGGTTAAAAAACCCAGAGAGCATACATTTTTCATAATCATATTCCCTTTATCCTTTACCACTTCGGTTATGGGCAGGGAAATAATTTCAATTTCCATCTCTTTGATAAATTCCTCATCCACTTTCAGTTCCAGGGCTTCGTCGTACAGCAGCAGCCCCCGTTTCCGAAGTTTTTTCGTATAAATTTCCATGGTGTCTTCGTCCAGGGCCATAACAATGTCCATATCATCCTTGGGACAGCCTTTTTTATCTACGCTTCCATAGGCAATAATCGCACTGTTTCCTCCTTTGATTCTAGAGGTGAAGTGTCGTTTCCCGTAAACATGGTACCCCATTCGAGAAAGTACTTGCAGATAGTATATTCCCGTGGCTAAAATTCCGTCTCCTTGAGTTCCTCCAATTAAAACTTGTATTTCCCGGTTCATCCAATCACTCCTTAGGTAGTATGTACGTGTTGAAAAACTTCTTTCTTCTTTACTAGGCCTTCTTTTGTTTTCATACCCAATTCCACAAACCCCTCACAATTTTCCTAAAAAAAAAGCCCGAAGGCTTTCTTTTCTAAAGATCTGTGTATTAGTGCACTTCAGTATATTCCCGATGTATAGACGTTTAATCTGCTTCCTTCATTCCTGTGGATAGAAAAAACACCGATAAGGTTCCCGGTCCTGTGTGCGCTGCAATTACTGCGGGCAGGGTGGCAATTAAAAAATCTGTTGCCTCCACTTCTTCCATCAGCATTTTCTTTAACATTTCCGCACCTTCTAAATCATTTCCGTGATTGATGCCGATAAGTTGGGAGTCCAAATTAACCCCTCGTTCCTTAACGATCTCAACAATTCTTTTGATGGCTTTTTTGCGGCTTCGGATTTTTTCAAAAGGAACCAGTTTTCCCTCTTCAACGTTTAAAATCGGCTTGATGTTTAGGAGTCCCCCCACAAAAGCAGAGGTATAACTGACCCGGCCGCCGCGGTAAAGGTAGTTTAAGTCATCCACGGTAAAGATATGTTCCATGTTAAGGGATAAATATTCCACGCCCTCGATAATCTGTTCTTTGCTCTTACCCTTTTTAGCCATCTCCGCTGCCCATTTCACAATGAGGCCGGAACCCAGGGCCACGCATTTGCTGTCGATAACTTCCAGGTCAAAGGTCTTAATCCCTTCATACTTTTCCAGCAGTTGATTCTTTGCAATCACCCCTCCCTGGTAGGTGCCGGAAATTTCCGAGGAAAAAGCAATATAAATGACTGAATCGAAGGTGTCTATGTATTTTTCAAAGACTTCCTCAAAGGCAGCCGGGGAAACTTGGGAGGTTTTGTAAACTTTTCCCTCTTTCATATCATTCATCATCACTTCCGGATCAATATCCACCCCGTCATCGATGAAAGATTCTTCCCCAAGATGTAGGGTCAAGGGCACCACTGTAATATCCAAGTCCTCCACTATTTGTTTCGGTAAGGAACAAGCTGAATCCGTAATTATTTTTATACTCATTAGATAAATCCCCCTTTGTATCTTATATATTCTCAATGATACAATCTTTTCTTTTATATATTATACCACGAAAAAAGAAAACAAAACTTTTTTCCCAGTGAGATTTCTTATGCTTCCCGATTTAGACAAAAAATTAGATAAGGAACCATCATTTTTAATGATCGCCCTTATCTATTGATAATAAAATCGGAAGTAGTTGTACCAGTCATTTGTTGATTTTGGTGGATTATTATTGTTCGTAAACATCACACCTTTCTTGTTTTTCTTCCAAGACTAAATCCTTATATTACTCTTTCTGTAATAAGGTTCTTTCCGATCTTTTTGTCTTCTAACCTAATTATAGGTTCCGTTAAACAGTTTCCTGTTTGGATGTTAGCTTCATGTTATTTAATTGTGCAGTTTTATGACTGGTAGTGATCTACCGGATCTTATTATATTGTTATTATACCATGATTTTCTTATTTTAAACAGGGCTTTGTCAGAAATATTAAACTATTTCAATATCAATAACTTCTATTCTTCTTGCGAGAAATTCCTGAGCCCCTGGAATTTCCCAAAGAGCAGAGACTCATTCCCTGCTCTTTTCCCATCAGATCATAGGGTGAATCAGAGTATCAATCCAAACAAATCAAGCTATACAATTCTTTTCTTATTCACAATTTCCGTAATGATCCTCGGAACTTCCCTTACCATATCGCTGGCAATCATTCCGTACTCCCCGGTGATTTTAGCAGCTTCATCCCCGGCTCGACCGTGGATATAGGCCCCTGCCATGGCGGCATCGATCAAATCGATTTTTTGACCTACAAGAGCGGCGATAATGCCGGTTAACACATCACCGCTTCCTGCGGTAGCCATGCCGGGATTCCCGGTGGTGTTGATATATACACGGCCTTCTTCATCCGTGATCACCGTGCTGGCTCCTTTGAGTACCACGATGACTCCATACTTTCGGGAAAAATCCTTAGCCACTTTAATTCGATTCTCATTGATCTCCGGAATACTCAGTCCGGTAATTCTCGCCATCTCTCCAGGGTGGGGCGTAAGTATGCAGCGGCTTTTTACCTTTTTCAGAAGCTTTAACATGCTCGGCAACACATTCAGGGCGTCCGCATCCAAAATAACCGGGCAGGTTGCTTCTCTTAATACCCGCTCCACAATAATTTCCGTTTCCTTGCTTCGACCAAGACCGGGACCCAGGGCAACCACATTGCTTCGTTTAAGACCCTTTAGGATCTCGTCGATGCCGGTAAACTCTTTGTTTTTTTCACTGGGAACCTGAAAAGGCACCGTCATAACTTCCGTAAGTTGGGTTTCCAAAATGTCGTTCAGCTCTGCAGGAATTGCTAAATGCAGCATTCCCACCCCGCTTCGAAGCGCCGCCTTGGAGGCCAGGATCGCCGCACCCGTCATGCCTCTGGAACCGGCAATCATCAAGGCTCTACCGTAATCCCCTTTATGGGAATTCAGATCTCGAATAGGCAGAATATCCTTTAAGGTTTTTTCCGTAATAAGCTTTGCTTCAAACTGGGATTTGTTTATGGCATCTTGAGGGATTCCAATGGGGCAAATTAAAAGTTCCCCGTTGTATTCTATGGCGGGAGCCGTAAGATTCCCGATTTTCGGCAATTGATAGGCGATGGTCTTGGTGGCTCGAATGGCATTTCCCAAAACTTTTCCCGTATCCCCCGATATTCCCGATGGGATATCTATGGATATGATTTTTCGCTTAACCTTATTGATCACACGAATGACTTCATTGGCAATTCCTTTTACCGGGGTGTTCAGTCCTGTTCCGAAAATGGCATCCACCACAATATCGGATTTCATCAAGTCCAGGTTAAAGTCGATCATATCATTTTCATCTTTCAAAAAACCGATGGATACCCGCATGGCGTTAATCGCTTCGTAATTCACCTGGGCGTCATCTTTGATGAGATTTTCATCCCCTACAATATACACTTTCACCTGGACATCTTTACTATATAAATGTCTGGCTACGGCAAAACCATCCCCTCCGTTATTTCCCGTGCCGCATATGATGATTACTTTTTTTCGATAATCTTCGTCTAATGCTTTCATAACCTCCATGGTGGTGTTCATCCCTGCATTTTCCATTAAAATCAACCCGGGAATTTTATATTCATTTGTAGTAATTCTGTCTAACAACCGCATTTGCTGATTGTCCAATACTTTCATGAAAAAACCTCTCCTTTTTTTCTGGTTTTCGAATAGGATAGAGTCTATTTGTTTTTATATACGCAGGCCTGTTTAAAAAATTCAAAATATATAAGTGCACAATACTAAAGGTTATAATTCTTCACAATCTCCTTTAAGTCCTGCGGAATCCCATTTTTCGCCATCTGATAATTGGTAATATCCCTTCGTTCCGTAACCTCCATACCGAACCACTTGGGAGGTTCAAAGGCCTTCATGTCCTCTTCGTTTTCAAACTCCACCTCCACGCTGTAAAACCCGTCGTATTCCTCTTTATAGATGTCGATTTCCGCCAGCCGTCCTTCTTCTAAGGGCAGGTAGTATCGGATTTTTTTTATCCGCATAGGAGGCCTGTCTCCTTCAAGAAATAAAAACAGCTCCAAAGAGATTTCCATCTCCTCTTCGGTTCTGGTGTGGGTGCCGGGCCCTTTTTTAGTAATAATGTAGTCCTCCCCGATTTTTCGAACCCTCAGTTCCGGTTCACTGCTCAAATATTTTTGGGTGATTTCTTTGCTTTTTGCCTTGGATAAATCCGGAAGGCTTTTCAATAAAAATTTTCGTTCTCTTTCAACGCCCATGCTCTCACTTCCTTTCTGGAGTACCGGTTCCTTTTATAGGACCAGTCGATCTTCTGCAAAGCTGTAGTACCGGTTGTCCCCTACAATAATATGGTCCACCACTTTGATGTCAATGGCGTCTAAGGCCTCTTTGATTCGTTTGGTCACCTGAATATCCCCCTGGGAGGGTTTGATGGAGCCTCCGGGATGGTTATGGGCAAGAATCACACTGCTGGCATGATGTTTCAGTGCGGTTTCCACCACCAGTCTTGGATATACGGCGGCTTCATTGATGGTTCCTTCAAAGGTTTTGGCCGCATAACGCACCTGGTTTTGATTATTTAAACAGATTAAATAAAAGCACTCATAATGAAGATCGGTAAAGAGATGCATCGCATACTCCCCTGCCTTTTGTGAACTGTTTAGCTGATGTTTCCCTTTAAATTTACAACTTTGATATCTTCTCGAAAGAGGGGCCATCAATGTAAGTAAAGCCGCTGCATTTTCCCCTACCCCTTCCACCTTTTGCAAATCTTCAATTTTCGCATCCAAAACCCCGGCCAGGTCCTTAAATTCTTTGATCAGCCCATGGGCGATTTCATTGGTGTCTCTTCTGGGTATGCCGTAAAACAGCAACATCTCCAAGATTTGATGTTCTTCAAAGTGATCAATCCCTTCCCGAATAAATCGATCCTTTAATCGTTTTCGATGCCCGGTATGTATACTCACGGCTCCATCCTCCTCTATCGAATTTTTGCAATGCCCCGTATGGGTGAACCCTCCCCTCCGGAAATTTTAAGCGGCAGTCCGAAAAACTCAAAATCCTGATCCAGTAATTCCCCTAAATTTTTCAGGTTCTCCACGATGATCATCTCCTCTTCCAATAGAATTCTATGGGCCAAGAGCATATTTCCCTCCATGGGATCCACACTGAGGGCATCAATGCCTACCCCCTTTAGGTTCAGGGTTGTCAAGCGCCGGGCTGCTGCTTCCGAGAGGACCGGTGCCCCGAAAAAGTAGCTGTCGGTTCCCCACTTTTTATCCCAACCGGTATAAAATAGCAAATACTCTATGGCGGCTAACAATTCTTCATCACTCACAGCTTCCTCATCGGAAGAATTATTTCTGCGCCCTTTCAGCCGAGCCAGACTTTGGTTTAGTTCCTGTTCAAAAATTTCCAGGGTGATTTTCCCCCCTGAAATTCGGGAGAAATCAAGGACGAGCCCCGGTCCTAAGAATCGGTCCACCCCGAATTCCTCCAGGGTTTTTCCCTTACGCAGAACATGGGCCGGGGTATCCAAATGGGTTCCTGTATGGGAATAAAAAGCGATTTCCATTTCCCGAAACCCGTCGGATTCCACGGTATATTTTACGTTGAACTTAGGGACCGGGGTTCCCGGAAACAGAGGCATATCCTCTTTTAGGGTTTGTGTTAAATCTATGACTCTCATGGCATCCTCCTTTTCCATCGGATATCATTGGATTTTTATTTTCACGGTATCATTGTTAGGTGAATTTCATCTATCAACTTATTCTACCACAAAAGATTGGAAAACAACCTGTCAAAAATAAAAAGCCCGGAATTTTCAGATAGAATTCTCTGATAAATTTCCAGGCTTAACTTTTAAGCGGTTTCTCTATGGTCTCTCCATAGGATTCCTTACTTTTGTATTTCCTCTACTAAATGGCATGCCACAAATCGCTCCGGTTCGTACTCTCTTAATTCCGGGGTTTTGGTTTTGCAAATATCTTGACGATATCGGCATCGGCCGTAAAAACGACATCCTTCCGGAGGATTTACAGGGCTCGGGACGTCCCCTTCAAGAATAATCATATTATCGGGAGCATCGACTCTTGGTACCGGTATGGCTGATAACAGGGCTTGGGTATAAGGATGCAACGGATTTTTGAAAATAGCGTTATATTCAGAAAGTTCCACTACTTTTCCAAGGTACATCACCGCAATACGATCGCTTACGTGTTTTACCACGCTCAAATCATGAGAGATGAATAGATACGTAAGACCCAGTTCATCCTGGATATCCTGCATCAGATTAAGAATTTGGGCTTGAATCGATACATCCAGGGCGGATACCGGCTCATCCTGAACGATGAATTTCGGATTCAGGGCCAGGGCTCTGGCCACACCCACCCGTTGCCGTCTTCCCCCGTCAAGCTCATGAGGAAATGCGTTTAAGAGTCTTGGCGTAAGACCTACGGTGTCCATTAACTCCTTTACCCGATCCGTAACTTTTTTACGATCTTTGAATACTTTATTTATTAAAAGAGGCTCCGCGATGATTTGCCCCAGGTTCATTCTTGGATTCAGGGATGCATAGGGGTCCTGAAAGATGATTTGCATATTCTTTCGAGCTTCCCGCATCTGGGCTCCATTAAAGTCCACAATGTTTTTACCCTCAAAGTTTACTTCTCCCGATGTGGGCTCAACCAGTCTGAGTATTGCCCGACCGGTCGTGGATTTTCCGCAACCGGACTCCCCAACGAGACCTAGGGTTTCTCCTTCTTTGATAAAAAAGTTGACGTCATCTACGGCATGAAGCATTCCTTTCGGGGTTTTAAAGTATTTTTTCAGATTTTTAACTTCTAAAATATTTTTAGACATTCCTTTCACCTCCTACTTTTTGTATTCTTCTGCGGGGTACAAGTGGCAGTTGACAAAATGACCCTCTTCCACTTCCACTCTTTCCGGCAGTACAACTCGGCAAATGTCCATCGCCTTTGGACAACGTGGGTTAAACGGACATCCCTCGGGAATTTCCGTGGGATCCGGCATTAACCCTTTAATAGGATTCAATCGCTTCTCATCCTCTTCAATATTGGGAATGGATCCAAACAATCCTTGAGTATAGGGATGCAGGGGATTTTCAAACAGATCCCGTACTTTCGCATACTCCACCACATACCCGGTATACATAATGGCTACTTTATCACAAATATTTGCTACCACTCCCAGATCGTGGGTGATCATGATCATGGAGGTTTCAAACTCATCTTTCAGCCGTTTCATCAGTTTCAAAACCTGGGCTTGGATGGTTACATCCAGGGCCGTGGTAGGTTCGTCTGCAATCAGCAGCTCCGGATTACAGGCAAGGGAAATAGCGATTACGATACGCTGCCGCATGCCGCCGCTGAATTGGTGGGGATATTCCTTTCCCCGTTCTCTAGGAATTCCTACGGTTTCGATCATATCTCTGGCCTTTTCCAAGGCTTCTTTATTACTAACGTTCTGGTGAAGTAAAATCACCTCGGCAATTTGCTCTTCCGTGGTCATTACCGGGTTTAACGAAGTCATAGGATCCTGAAAAATCATCGAGATTTGGTTCCCTCGAATTTTTCGCATTTCTTCTTCCTTTTTCTTCAGTAAATCTTCCCCTTTAAATATAATTTCACCCTGCACGATTTTTCCCGGAGGATTTGGCACCAATTGCATGATTCCCAGAGCGGTCGTGGTTTTTCCCGCACCGGTTTCTCCTACAATCCCGATGGTTTCTCCTACGCCGATTTCAAAGGTCATATTATCTACTGCCTTTACAACCCCGTCATCGGTACTATATTGAATAGACAAGTTCTTTACTTTCAATAAATCTTTCGCCATGTATTACACTCCTTTCCGTTGACTTTAGCCTTTCAATCTTGGATCCAATGCATCTCGAAGACCATCCCCCAGTAGGTTCAGCCCAAAGATGGTAAACATAATTGCAAGCCCCGGGAAGATGGACATCCACCAAGCGTCTCGAAGATAAATTCGGGCGGTGGACAACATCGCACCCCACTCAGGAATCGGCGGTTGAATCCCCAATCCGATAAAGCTTAGGCCCGCTGCAGCAAGAATGGCCTCTGCAACTCCTAAGGTTCCCTGGACAATAATGGGCGCCATACAGTTTGGCAATATATATTTGGAAATTATTCTAAAATCATTGGCTCCAACGGCTTTTGCCGCCTCTACAAACTCCTGATCTCTGAGAGAGAGGACCGAGGCGCGGACGATTCGAGCATAGCGGGGTATCGAGGCAATACCTACGGCTATCATAACATTTACGAGACCCGGCCCTAGGGCTGCGGCAATGGCAATGGCCAGTAATATCCCGGGAATGGCCAGCAAAACATCCATCAAACGCATGATGACGTTATCAATTCTTCCGCTGTAATACCCGGAAACAGAGCCGAGTATGCCTCCTACGATCATGGCCACACCTACGGCAATAAAGCCTACCTGAATTGAAATTCTGCTGCCGTATACGACCCGGCTGAAGATATCCCGTCCAAAGTTATCGGTGCCAAACCAGTTATCGGAGTTTGGTGCCATACGAACATTTTGCAGATTTTGAGTTTCATAGTGATAGGGAGCTATAAAGTCCGCAAAAATTGCAGTAAGTAGAAGGATCACAATTACAATCATTCCCGCAATGGCTGCTTTGTTTCGAATCAGGCGTTTCCATACCTCTGCCCATTGACTTTTTCGCTTAGGGGGCGTAATGGATTTTACATCAAGGTCTTTGTCTTCAACTTCTCCCGGATGACTAAGGATTTCGGTTTGAGACTGATAGTTTTTTACTACCGCAGTATCTCCGGTTAAATCTTTCGCCTTGGGCTTTACTCCCCTATCCATTAAATCTTTATTCTTATCATTATCATTATTAGGTGACATTTCAGGACCTCCTTTTCTGATTATTTGTATTGAGCCTTAATTCGCGGATCAATGAATCCATATAAGATATCTACGAAGAGATTTACCAGACTAAAAGTCAGGGCAATAAACAATACCCCTCCCTGAACCATGGGTAAATCCCGCATTTTAATAGAGTTAACCATCAACAGTCCAATTCCGTTAATGGAAAATACGGTTTCCGTGAGTACCGCGCCCCCAAGCAGGTATCCGAACTGTAAGCCGATTACCGTAACTACGGGGATTAAAGCATTCTTCAGCGCATGACGGTTGATAACCACAGACTCCTTTTGCCCCTTGGCCCGGGCGGTACGGATATAATCTTGCCGGATTACCTCCAGCATACTGGATCTTGTCATCCGGGTAATCATGGCTGCGGAGCTTGTTCCAATGGTCAGCGCCGGCAGAATCATATGCATCGGGGTTGAGTATCCCGACGAAGGAAACCACCCTGCCCACACCGAAAATATGAGAATGGCCACCAGGCCCTGGAAAAAGTTCGGTATCGACACTCCAATTAAGGCAAACATCATTGCCGCATTATCGAATAAAGAATATTGCTTCGTTGCAGAGATAATTCCAACGGGTATTCCAATGGCCACCGCCACAATTACTCCCGTGGCTGCCAGGGTCAGGGTCGTTGGGAAACGACTGAGTAACTCGTTGAATACTAATGCATTGGTTCTGTAGGACCGACCGAAGTCCAGCTCGGTAAATACGCCTCTGGCAAACCGGGCATATTGTACAATGAACGGATCATCCAGACCCATTTGCTCTCGAAGCTGTAAGATTTGAGTTTCTGTTGCCTGTTCCCCAAGCTGAATTGCCGCAGGATCTCCCGGGGTAATGTACATTAAGGTAAAAACAATGAAGGATACGCCAATTAAAACGGGTAGCAGCAGCAGTATTCTTCGACCAATATACTTTAACATTGTTACTCCTCCTTCCTAATCTTTCAGGATTGTTGATTTTTTATTGATTATGATGAATTTTCAAAATAGTTGCAGACAGCACAGTAGGGTCATATACATGACCCTACTGTGACCTACCTATTCCCTCTGTCTCATCTTCATACCAGATGAGTTCTTAGTTGTATTTTATTATTCTACAATTACATTCCACAGTGGATGGTGACCCGCTGGGTGGTTTCTGAATCCGCTTACATTTGCTCGAAGTCCCGTTCGGTCTTCACCGGTGTTAAGGAATAACCAAGGTGCTTCGTCCCGTACAATTTCCTGAACTTCCATATACGCGGTTTCCCGAACATCAGGATCCGCAGATCTTCTTGCTTCTTGCAATAATTCATCTACTCGGTCATTAGCATAGAAAGTCCGGTTTCCGGCTGCTCCGAATTGCTCTGAATGGAACAATGCATACAGTCCATAGTCAGGATCTCCTGTTACGGTAACCCAACCTAAGATAAACATATCATGCTCTCCGTTAGCGGTTCCTTCAAGATAAGCTCCCCACTCAAGTACTTGGATATCAATTTCGATTCCAATTTCCGCCAATTGGCTTTGAGCGATTACTGCGATGTCTTGTCGAAGCTGGTTATCATTAGTCCAGATGGTTGTTGAGAATCCGTCTTCCAAGCCCGCTTCGTTCATTAGTTCCTGAGCTTTTTCAACGTCATATCCGTAAGACTCTAGGCTGTCGTTTGATGCCCAAACCATTGGTCCGATAGGTCCTGTAGCAACATCTCCGGAACCTTCCATTACGGTATTAATGATGGATTCCACATCGATGGCATAGTTGATAGCTTGTCGAACTCTTACATCATCAAAAGGCTCTTTCTCAATGTTAAATCCAAGATACACAGTTGAGAAGTTTAAGTCTCTTGCCAATACTAATTCGTCATTTCCTTCAACTCTTGAAATATCTGTCGGTAGAACATCGTAGGCAATATGAATTTCACCGGTTTCCAACTCGATGGTTCGGTTTCCATCCTCTGCAATGTTTCGGAATTTAACTTTTTCCATTTTGGCGTTTTCACCATGGAAATCTTCAAATCTTTCCAGATTAATTTCCGTTCCTCTAGTCCAGCTTTCAAGCATAAACGGGCCGGTTCCTACAGGGTTTTCACCATAATCGTCGCCAAACTCTTCCACCGCTGTTTGATTTAAAATTGAAGTAGCAGGGTGAGCTAAGTGAGCAAGAATTGGTGCAAAGGGCTCCAGGGTTGAAAGTCTGATGGTATACTCATCAATAATTTCAAATCCGTCAGGATCAATCGCTCCCACAATGTGTCCCACGTCTGCAGATTCCAGTGCTCGAAGCAGTGTGAATTCCACGTCGCTTGCTGTTAATTCTTCTCCGTTGTGGAACATTACCCCTTCTCTAAGCTTAAATTCGTAGGTCAGTTCATCCACTTGCTCCCATTCTTCCGCAAGTCCTGAAACTAGTTCCATGTCTTCATTTTGGTCCAATAAGCTTTGATAAATCTGTTTGATCACTCTTGAAGAAGGTTGATCGTTGGTTGCATGTGGATCCAATGAATCCGCATCGGCTGCTTGTGCCACAATTAGTGTATCCGTAGATGCTTCATCGCCACAACCAATGGCAAAGACGGCAAACATTAATAATACTGCCAACAATAATGCAATTTTCTTACTGTTCATTTACTTTCTCCCCCTTAAATAATTTAATTTATATTAATTTCGCCTAAGGATCCGTTGATCTTTAGGGAAAACAATATCCTTTTGAATAGGAAAGCTTTCATGGATGCGGGAAGTTCTAAAAATTTAAGCACAATTAAAAATATGTAATAAGTTTTGCTGAAAATTAAAGCAGCCTGCCGGCTCCTTACTACATTTATATGCATTCACTACTTTCAAATTTCTTGTTATATTAGAATTGTTTTGAATATTTGAGATAGTGTTTTTCTCGATAGATGTATTATACCTTATTTTTTTTTCCAATGCAATATATTGAATCTGTATTACTGATTATATCCATATAATTTAATTCTCTTCGCTCCACTGGTTTTTTCAATAAATTGATTGTATAATGATAAACAGCGATATTCTTCTTCAAGGCCTATCGCTTGACTCCTCAAATCCCTTATATTAGAACTAAAACCTCGAAGCTGCCCCAGATAATTGTACTCCGGTTAATTATTTATCTTTTAATTAAATCATAATCTTTACTTAATTGCAAATAATATATTAAGAAAGGAAGTTCCCAATGACCAATCAATACGATTACACAAAAATCCCCAAACTTTCCACTGTCCTATGGCTGATTACCAAAGAAGGCTTGCTTGCAGCTTTCATAGCCGCTGTTATGGGTGCCCTCTATGGTTTTTTCTTGTCCGATGAGCCCTTGCTGCACCTCGTAAACAATGCTATTTTCTTAATGGGGGTCGTTCTTGGATTCTATGCGCTTTTTTTTGGAGTGCGACGGGATAAGAAGATTTTCAAAAACATGTTTCACAGCGATCTGAAAGAACAATATCTCGAAAAACTCACCCTTCGAAAAGAACGGGTCCTTCATTTTTATCGAGCCTTCGTGGTTTTTATCATTGCCGTCCTATTGGATCTGATCCTGTTTTATCTTTAAGGCGGGGGCCATTACCGATTAGGTTATACTGTCGGGATCAAGGCGCTTCACAAACCGCTTCTTCGGATGTACAAAGAGCCCTGGCAATCGCCTTTAATATTACTTTGCTGCTATGGGTGGCTCCGGTGACCGTATCAATTTCTAAACTTTGCTCCTGTATGACTCTTGCCGTAATTTCCTCCGCATTATATCCCCGCTCGTGTTCATGTTCCAGATCAATGCTTACGATTTCTCCTGATAGCACTCGGACCTGGACCCGGGCTTCAATGGCGTAGACTTTATACTCTCCCGGATATTCTCCATCCCCAATATTTTGAATCTCGGGACTTTCGATTTGAAGGCTTTCGATCTCTCTGTTATAATTAATCAAGTCCATATAATCTCGTGCAAAGGGACGCAGAACAATCAACAAGACTACTACAGCTAAAGCAATCACTATTCCTTTTTTCACGGGGAATCAACTCCAGTTTTAAATTTTTATTATCTATAGTATAACAAAGATTCATTAGAATATTAACTTATAAATTGCAGGTTATCATAAATTTACAAAACCCGAAGGGTTTTCCAAGGACGCTTCGGGGAATAAGGAGGAGTTTATATGTTTTTAGTGGCCGCGGTTCAATTGACGCCCATTATGCACAATGTGGATGCAAATCTTAAACGGGGGATCGACTATATCCGAAAAGCCTCGGAAGAAAACGTGGATTTAATCGTTTTACCGGAACTTTGGACTACGGGATATTATTTGTCAAAAGAGGCCTTCAGTTTATTGGCAGAAACCCGGGAGGGAAAAACCGTCTCCATCATGCAGGAGGAGGCCAAGAAAGCCGATGCCTCGATCATCTGCCCCTTTGTGGAAAAAGGGGAGGGTGATAAACTGCATATTTCCGTTGCGGTGATCGATAATGACGGGGAATTACGGGGAATCGTTCGAAAAAGCATGCTTTGGGGCCGAGAAGCGCAAATATTCACCCCGGGGAAAATTGAATATCCGGTGTTCAAAACCAAGGTAGGCACCATCGGGATTCTCATCTGTTATGAAATGGAATTCCCGGAACCCAGTCGCCTGCTGGCCCTGGCCGGAGCGGAAATCATCGTTTGTCCTTCGGTCTGGTCCCTGGGAGCTTCCCACCGCTGGGATATTCAACTTCCCGCACGTTCTCTGGACAATACGGTATATGTCCTCGGGGTCAACACCGTAGGGAATCACAGCTGCGGAAAAAGCAAGTTAATCAGCCCGTTAGGGGATATCCTGGCAGAAGCCTCGGATAAAAAGGAAGAACTGATGATCCGAGCCGTTGATAAAGAAGCTCTTTACTGGGCCCGGGAAGAAATCCCTTACCTTGAAGATTATCGAAATAAGCTGCATGATAAGCTGACTCCGGGAGGCATCAAGAAAATTCCGGTGCCGGAGCTTTAAACCGGTCCTTAAACCTTAAAAAAGCTGCTGGAAATTAAATTTCCAGCAGCTTTTTTTATTCAATTTCCAACAGCTTTTTCATAAGTTTTTCATCCAGATTGCCTCCGGATATCACGACCCCAATTTCCCGTCCTTTAATTTTATCCCTGTGTTCCATGAGAGCGGCCACCCCTACTGCGCCGGAGGGTTCGGAGACCACTTTTTCTTTAATCAACAAATGCTTCGTCGCTTTTTTAATCGCTTTTTCCGATACAATAATAATCTCGTCTATGGCACCTTTCGACATTTCATAAGGAATTCGTCCTACCCCTCCCACCAAGGCATCACAAATGCTGGGATCCGTGGGATACTCTTCGTAGAACACTTCATCCCTCATCGCCGCTGCCATGGCGGGACACGCTTCGGTTTGAACGCCGATTATTTTAATATCCGGTCTAATGGCTTTCGCTGCGATGCTGATTCCCGTAATCATGCCTCCACCCCCGATGGGTACGAGGATCGTATCCAGGCCGGGATTCGATGCCAACATCTCCAGTCCCATGGTTCCCTGTCCCGAGATCACATCCTCATCGGAACAGGCATCGATATAGGTCAGTCCCTCTTTTTCAATCAAACCCTTGGCATAAGCATTGGCGGCGTCGTAATTTTCTCCTTTTTGAATAACCGTCGCCCCATAATACCGAATTTTTTCAACCTTTGATTCCGGTGTGGACTCCGGTACCACCACGGTGGCTTTCACCTTTTCCATGATGGAGCCGGCATAACTTACACCGCCTCCATGATTGCCTGAGGAGACGGTAATAACCCCCCGACGTTTTTCCTCTTCCGTGAGATTCGTCATCTTGCTTAAGGCCCCGCGAATTTTAAAACTCTTTAACTTTTGCTGGGATTCCAGTTTTAAATACACCTGCATATTGTCATCACTCAAGTACATGGAATGTTCCAGAGGGGTTTTGAAAATCCCCTTTTCAATCCTTTTATTGGCAGCCAGTACACTTTCGTAAGTAATCATATGGTTTCCTCCTTTTTTACATCGGCTAATCGTAAAACCTCTTCCGCGGCTCTTAGACTGCTCTTTTCAATTGCCAGGCTGATTTTTTTTGGCCCTTTGGAGGATTTCCCCCAAAAGGTTTTTTTATGTTCCGGAACAATCGAGAGCTTCAAACCTTCCTCCCGGGAATTTTGGGATACCCGGTAACATTCAATCTTTGAAATTTTCCGTTTCCCTTCATGGGTGTATAACCCTTTTTCCGTCAATCGTATTTTACGATTTCCCCGGTATATGCTTTGAAACAATAACCCCGTGTGCAGTGCAAGCAGTCCGGTTTCCATCATGCCTCTTTCCAAAAAGCCGCTTATCTGCCAGCGTATGTACCATTCCTCTTCATCATAGCTTTCCAAATGTTCAAAGGTCTCCTCCACTTTATAGAGTTCCGTCCAATGATCAATTTTTCCGTCTTCCAAGAGGGGCTCCGCGGCACCGCTGATGATATTGTATAGGGTCAGCACCTGCATAAGTACAAGAAAGATCAGAAAGACCGCCGAGGTTTTTGCCGGGTTCCATCCTTCATTTTTTTTCGAAGCAAAGGTTTCTTCTAAGTCCCAGAGACCTTTGGCCCCTTCATACAGCAAATTCCCCCAAATCGTCAAGGCCGTGAGCAGTAAAATCGTCAGCAGCCCGATGGTCCATAGGTTTAACTCATTCCAGATCAAATCCATACCATCCCTCCAATAAAAAACTCAGCATTTAATAAATGCTGAGTTTATTCTATCATTTTTTCAGACAAATCGAAAGACTTTGCCGATGCTTTAGCTTACCATTGCACTGCCGTGGCAAACATCTTTCAGGTTACAGTTGCTACATCTTTCCAGTTGCTGATGCAGGTCGCTGACCGCCCGTTTTGAAAAAACACAGGGAATATTCTGCTGCTTCGCCTGTTCTTTAATAATGCTTGCAATATTATGTTCTAAATAATCATAAAACAAAATAATCATATCCGCTTCCTTTGGAATTTTTGCCTTCCGAAGCTTTTTCTTTCGTCCCGTCCAATGAATTTGTTTGTCGATCCCTTGACATCGTAGAGTTTCCGGTATGTTTCCTAAACTATCTCCACCAACTAGTAATGCTGTCATAATATACGCCTCCTGAAATTTTTATATTATTATACACTAAACGAATAGGTCTACTGATAATGATTATCATTATTATATATTTTTCAGGGGC
>SKRE01000096.1 GCA_007118655.1 Clostridiales bacterium
AAAAAAGGAGAATTTGTGCTGGGTACACAATTTCTTCGGGAAATGTAGAATAGCATAAAAAACAAGGATCCTAATTCAGGATCCTTGTTTTTTTATGGACTGAAGCGTTTGCTAGTCTTTAAACTGCAAAGCTGCTATGCTTTAGAATATTGAGGACACTTTTTACCGTCACTCAGATAGAAACAGCGAGGCTTACACCGCAGACATGGATTTACCGCCCTTCCCTGTTCCCCTTTATGAATCCACTGAGAGTCCACTAATAGTCCCCGACCTACCGCAGCAAAATCCGAAAGGTCCTTTTCAATCAGCGGCTCCGCCTCCTCAGGGGTTCGGATGCCGTTAACCACAACCACGGGTATATTCACGGACTTTTTCGTCTCCACACCGGCATATACAATCCAACTATAGGGAAAGGATTCCGGCGGTTTCGGCAGATCTTTTTCTTCAGCGATCCCTGCGGAAATATGCAGAAGATCCACACCCATTTTTTCCAGCTCACGGGATATTTCTATTCCTTCAGAGAGGGTTGGGGTGTTGCCTCCGTGACGATAACCGATGATAAAGTCCTCCGGAAGGTGATCTTTTAATAACGTTAAAAGCTCTTGAATAAATCTGAGGCGGTTTTCCAAGCTCCCGCCGTAAAGATCTTCTCGGTGATTGGTAAGGGGAGATAAGAATTGATTGATTAAATATCCATGGGCTCCGTGGATTTCAATGCCGTCATAACCCGCTTCCTCGGCACGAAGGGCCGCAATTAGAAATTCTTTTTGTATCCCTTTAATCTCTCCGAGGGTAAGGGCTTTTGTGCTGCGACCGTCGTGTAAATCGTAGGTTGAGGGAGCCAAGGGTTCCGGAGCAACGCTTTTCGGTGCCTTATCTCCCGCATGGTGAATTTGCAGTAAAGATTTAGTGCCTTGGGTTCCCAGGGCCCGGGCAATTTTCGAGTGACCTTCAACCTGTTCATGATTCCAAATTCCCAGTTGACTAGGGGCTAGGCGACCGATCTTTGAAATTGCCGTGGCTTCCACAACCACCAGGCCTACATGACCGAGACCGCGTTTTTCATAGTGTGTGATATGCTCATCGGTAACATTCCCATTGTCATCGGACCAATTAAAACAAACCATTGGGGGCATAACCAGACGATTCATTACTTGGTGCCCTTTCAAAGTGTAACTCGAATAAAGTGATGGCAAGTAAATAACCTCCTTTTAAAATAGAATGCTTCGTATTACTAAAAGTATAACATATCAGAATATAATTAACAGTGGGTCACGAAAGAATCAAGAAAGTAATAATGAGAAATTATCGAAAAGTAATTTGATTATCAGCTAAGGAATCAATAATCACCAAGGATTCCACTAAAACGCCCTTGGCCCGAAGTTCCTCTCCCCCTGTTTGGAAACCTTTTTCGATAACCACACCGGCCCCCACCAAGTGGGCCTTCGCCCCTTCAATGATTTCCATTAAGCCCTTCATGGCTTCTCCGTTTGCAAGGAAATCATCCAGAATTAAAATGTTTTCTCCGGGGGTGATATATTGTTTCGATACCCGGATTTTATAGGTTTTCTCCTTGGTATAAGAGTAAACTTCCCCTTCATAGGTATCGGGATCCAAATTTTTAGACTCCAGTTTTTTTGCAAAAACCACGGGGACATTAAAGTACTGAGCGGCAATAGCGGCGATGGCAATACCGGAAACTTCCGCTGTCAGGATTTTATCCACGGGAAGGTGGGAAAACCTTCGATGGAATTCCTTTCCCAGCTGATTTAATAGTACTATATCCAGTTGATGATTTAGGAAGCGGTCCACCTTTAAAATGTTGCCCTCCCGTACATGACCCTCTGACAGAATTTTTTCTTTTAACAGATCCATATAATCCCTCCTGAGTTTGAAATTTGCTTTTTATTATACTATAGAAGAGGATAAAAAGCGACATTCCTGTCGAATAATGTCGTATAAAAAAATTGATTCGAAAAAATAGGGAAGGAAGCCTGCAAGGGAGATAAACAGTGATTGAGTTAATATTTTAATTGTGATAAAATAATGAGCACAGTGTTTATGATAAATAAAGAAGAAAATTTTAAAAATTGTTTCGAAAAATCAAAATCATAGGTACATATATAAACAAACAAAAATATAGATGGGGGTATTTAAGATATGGGAAAATTATTCGGAACCGATGGGGTACGAGGAATTGCCAATAAAGATTTAACTCCGGAACTGGCCAATCAATTAGCCAAGGCTTCCGCAGAAATATTTATTAAAGAAAGTAAGGGTACCGTGGTCATTGGAAAAGACACGAGGATTTCTGGAGATCTATTAGAAGCCGCCATGGTTTCCGGATTTTTAGCCATGGGAGTAGAGGTCATTACCCTAGGGGTGATCCCCACACCGGCGGTGGCCTATGCCACAAGACACTTAAAGGCAAATATGGGGGTGGTCATCTCCGCATCTCACAACCCTTATGAATATAATGGGATTAAATTCTTTAATCATGAAGGCTTTAAACTGCGGGATGAAATCGAAGAGAAAATTGAAGACTATATTTTAAAAAACAAAAAAACCGATAAAAGACCGGTAGGAGAGGGCATTGGAAGACTGATCGAGATGGAATACCCGGAAAAGTTTTACGGGGATTTTGTGGCCACCACCATTAAAGAGGACATTAAGGGCATGCGAATTGCCATGGACGTAGCCCACGGCGCAGCCTATAAAGTGGCCCCGGAAACCTTTAGAAACCTTGGTGCGGAAGTATTTGTCATTAACGATCAGCCCAACGGAAAAAACATCAATGATCACTGTGGCTCTACCCATCCGGAAGTTTTAAAGGATGTAGTGGTGGAAAATCAATGTGATTTAGGGGTTTCCTTTGATGGGGATGCGGACCGGTTAATTGCCTTGGACGAAAAGGGAGAAGTCGTGGACGGGGATCAAATCATGGGCATCTGCGCAAGCTTCCTAAAAGAAAAAGGCGCACTGAAAAAAAACACCGTAGTGGCTACGGTCATGAGTAATATCGGACTGGGGCTTGCCTTGAAGGAAAAGGACATTCATTTGGAGAAGACGAAGGTTGGAGACCGTTACGTTCTGGAAAAGATGAAAGAAGAAGGTTATTCTCTGGGAGGAGAACAGTCGGGACATTTGATTTTTTTAGACCATAACACCACAGGGGACGGTCTCCTCAGCGCTCTAAAGCTTGCGGAAATTATAAAACATCAAAAGAAACCCTTGTCAAAGCTGGCCTCCATGATGGAACGATTCCCTCAAACTTTGGTAAATGCCAAAGTTCCCAATGAATATAAAGACTCTTTAATGAAGAATGAAGTGATTTTGGAGGAAATTCAAAAAGCGGAGAAGGTATTACAGGATGAAGGCCGGGTTTTGGTAAGACCCTCGGGCACAGAACCCTTAGTCCGGGTAATGATTGAAGGGAAAAACTTAGCCCAGATCCAAGGGTTTGCCCAAAAAATCGCCGGATTAATTGAAGCTCAATTTTAATCCTGAGGCACGATGTGGAAAAGAGAAAAATAAACGTAGAGAAGAAATGCCATGCTCCGGGGTTTTCAGTGCAGGAAACCCCGGTTATTAGGCTTTAGGGGAGGTGAGACTATGATAAGGGTGAACAGGTAAATAGGGAGTCAAAGCACCAGAATAGATAGCACTGTAGTACAGAGTACCATTGTCCAAAGCGCCAGGACTTGAAAATCCAGCAGCGATTTTTAAGTTGACGAGGAACAGGGTTTATCGAATCATCGGCGGATGCCCTGCGGTTGGTCACGACCGAAACCGGTTTTTAAAACCCTGAAGCAATTCAGGGGACAGAGAAACCGTGGTGATGAAAATGAAAAAAAGGAGAAAGTATATGTGTGGAATTGTAGGATATATTGGAAAACAGCAAGCCTCATCCATATTAGTGGAAGGACTGCAAAAATTAGAATATAGAGGATATGACTCAGCGGGGTTGGCTATTTATAATAATGGAGAAATCGCTGTTCAAAAGTATAAAGGTCGTCTAAAGGTCTTAGAGGACCATTTAGAAAAAAATCCTATGGGAGGTTCCTTAGGGATCGGACATACCCGATGGGCTACCCATGGAGAGCCTAATGACTTAAATGCCCATCCCCATACCACCATGGACGGTCACATCGCCGTGGTGCATAACGGGATTATTGAGAATTATGGAAAGCTTACGGAATGGTTGATGGAAGAGGGAAAAGTCTTTAAAACGGAAACCGATACGGAAGTCATTGCCCATTTAGTGGATTACTTTTATGAAGGGGACCTGATCCAGGCTGTACGACGAGCCACGGGCAAAATGGAGGGGGCTTATGCCATCGGCGTAATCAGCAAAAATGAACCGGAAAAACTGGTGGCGGTTCGAAAGGACAGTCCCTTAGTGGTGGGAATCGGGAAAGAGGAAAACTTTATTGCATCGGATATTCCCGCTCTCTTAAAACATACCCGGGAAGTCTATTTCTTAGATGACGGGGAAATGGCCGTACTAACGGAAAAAAGCATCGAAATACTAAATGAACTGGGCCAAGAGGTAGTAAAAGAACCCTATAAGGTAACCTGGGATGTGGCCTCTGCAGAAAAGGACGGCTATGAACATTTTATGATGAAGGAAATTCATGAACAGCCCAAGGCCATTAAAGATACCCTGTCACCAAGACTGAATGAAAAAGGATTTATTGAAATCGATGAGTTTAATTTAACCAAAGAGGATATTGAAGGCTTTGACAAAGTCATGGTGGTAGCCTGCGGGACTGCTTACCATGCAGGGCTGATCGGAAAGTATGCCTTGGAAAAGTTTGCAAAAATCCCCGTGGAAGTTGACGTGGCCTCGGAATTTCGTTACCGGGATCCCTTCGTTACGGATAAAACCCTGTTTATCGCCGTGAGTCAATCAGGGGAGACGGCGGATACCTTAGCGGCCCTTCGGGAAGCAAAATTAAGAGGGGCAAGAACCATGGCCATTACCAATGTGGTGGGCAGCCGAATTTCCAGAGAAGCCGATGATGTGTATTATACCTGGGCAGGACCGGAGATTGCGGTGGCATCCACAAAGGCCTATATTACTCAACTCGTAGCCTTTTATACCATTGCCTTGGACTTGGGACTTAAAAAAGGCACATTGAAAGAGGATGCCTATCATCGGGTAAT
>SKRE01000193.1 GCA_007118655.1 Clostridiales bacterium
AAAAACAGAAAAAAACCGAAAAAAGGAGACTATATAATGGAACCTATGAATGCACAGGAAATAATTGATTATATTGCCAATAGCGAGAAAAAAACGCCGGTAAAGGTAACCCTTGCCGGGGATTTGGAAAATATACCGACGGAAGGCTACGACATCGAAGCCTACTTCGAAAAAAACTCCGGAGTATTGTTCGGAGACTGGAAAGCGGTGCAAATTTTCTTAGAGAAGGAAAAGTCCCGAATTGTTAGACACCGGGTGGAAAGTGACCGATGCTTTTCCGGGGTGCCTCTTTTGGATTATCCCTCTCAGAAGGCTAGAATTGAACCGGGAGCCGTTATTCGGGAGAAAGTGGACATCGGAGAAAATGCAGTGATTATGATGGGAGCCATGATCAATATCGGAGCGGTAATCGGAAAGCGAACCATGGTGGATATGAATGTGGTGATCGGCGGCCGGGGGACCATCGGAGCCGACTGTCATATCGGTGCGGGAGCCGTTATCGCAGGGGTCATTGAACCTCCATCAGCGGATCCCGTGGTGATTGAAGATGGTGTAGTCATAGGAGCTAACGCCGTCATCCTGGAAGGTGTTCGCGTAGGAAAAGGATCTGTGGTTGCGGCAGGGGCCGTGGTTACGAAAGATGTAGCACCGAATACCGTTGTGGCTGGTATGCCGGCGAAAGCCATTAAAACCCTGGATGATCAAACAAAGGGAAAGACAGAAATCGTAGCCGCCCTTAGATCCTTGTCCGAGGAGTAATTCCAATGAATATACTGGTTCAAAAATACGGGGGAACCTCCGTGGGAAGTCTGGAGAAAATCAAGGCCATCGGAGACAAAATCAAGAAAAAGACCGAAGAGGGCAATAAAATTCTGGTGGTACTTTCCGCCATGGGATCTGCTACCAGCGATCTAATCAGTTTGGCCCGGGGAATTTCTGAAAACCCTTCTCCAAGAGAAATGGATATGCTGTTGGCTACGGGAGAACAAACCTCGATTTCCTTACTGACGATGGCTTTAATAGACCGGGGATGCAGAGCAATATCCTATACCGGCTATCAACTGGGGATTGAAACAACGGCCCTTCATCAAAATGCAAAAATAAAAAAGATCGATCATCAAAAAATACTCACTGCCTTCGAAGACCATGAGGTCATTGTGGTGGCAGGGTTTCAGGGAATCAATGAGCAGCGTGATTATACCACTTTAGGCAGAGGAGGCTCCGACACTTCCGCTGTAGCCCTTGCTTGTATCCTTCAGGCAAGATGCGAGATTTATACCGATGTGGAAGGAATTTTCACCGGAGATCCCAGAAAACTGCCCGGGGCAAAAAAAATAAATCGAATAGGCTATCAGGAAATGATGGAGATGTCCAGCCTGGGGGCGGGAGTTATTCACCCCAGAGCCGTGGAACTAGCGGGAAAATATCGTATCCCGGTTTATGTAGCCTCCACCTTTTCTGATCGTCCCGGAACCATGATCGAAGATAAGGAGGAGAAAATGGAAGAAGCAGTCATTACCGGTATCACTTCAAGTCTGGAAGATGTTCAAATTACCATTCATCAGTTGGATCCTACCATGGATCATTTATACAATCTTTTCTCCCATTTGGGACGTGAAGACATCAATGTGGATATGATCTCTCAAATGGCGGTCAAAGGGGATTTAATGAATGTCAGTTTTACTCTTCCTAAAGCGGATAAAGACAAAGGGCGAAAACTCATTGAACAGTGGGAGGGGATAAGTCCTCACACCAAAATCGATTTTAATGAAGACATCGCAAAAATCTCTGTGGTGGGACTGGGAATGCGCAGTCATTCCGGGGTAGCCGCCAAGGTTTTTCAGACCATGGCGGAAAATTATATTCCGATAAAAATGGTCACCACCTCGGAAATCAGTATCAGCTGGGTGGTCGATGCCCGGTATGAAAAAGAGGCGATCCGACGAATCGGAGAAGCCTTTAGTCTGGAGGAAGACAATGGAGAAGTGGATCGATAGAGAAGAAAAAACCTTGTTGAATACTTACAATCGCATGCCCCTTGTTGTCAGTCACGGAAAGGGCTGCTACTTGTATGATGATTCGGGGAAGAAGTATTTGGATATGTTCTCGGGACTTGCGGTCAATGCTCTTGGCCATTGTCATCCGGAACTGGTAGGGGAAGGAAAAAAACAGCTGGAGAAATACCTGCATATTTCTAATTTTTTTTACTGCAAACAGGCCATCGCCCTGGGAGAAGATCTGATTTCCAGAAGCTTTCCCGGGAAAGTTTTCTTTACCAACTCCGGTACGGAAGGGGTGGAAGCAGCAATTAAATATCTGTATAAAATCGGGAAGCAAAAGGGAAGGCGGGGCATCGTTTCCCTAAGGGGAAGCTTCCACGGAAGGACTTTAGGGGCTCTCGGCCTTACAAAAATTCCTTCCGTATCCCGTGACTTTCCCGTTATCGATTACCCGGTGTATGAAATATCAAGAGAGTCGCTAAAGGAATTAGAGACGTTGTTTGAAAACGAGCGGCCTGTAGGGATTATTTTAGAGCCGGTCAGCGGAAGCGGCGGCATAGAAGTTCTTTCCCGGGAAGAGATGACAGGAATTTCCCATCTTTGTAAAAAGTACGACGTGGTGCTTTGCCTTGATGAGATCCAAACCGGTATCGGTAGAACCGGGAAGTTTTTTGCCTACC
The DNA here is from genome assembly GCA_007118655.1 of Clostridiales bacterium. Classification (GTDB taxonomy): domain Bacteria; phylum Bacillota; class Clostridia; order Peptostreptococcales; family T1SED10-28; genus Isachenkonia. The sequence continues at coordinate 2,681 of SKRE01000193.1, forward strand.
AGCACTACGATGTGGTTCCGGATATAGTAATTTTTGCTAAGGGAGCAGGGGGAGGCAATCCCTTAGGGGGAATGCTGGTCCATAAAGATATGGACGGTTACTTTTTACCGGGAGATCACGGCACTACCTTCGGACCCGGTCCCTTAAGCGCTGCCATGGGAAGGAAAGTATTAGAGATTATTGATGAAGACTTCCTGGCGGATGTTGCGGTAAAAAGCCGTCTGTTACTGGAGGGGCTTGAAAAACTGCAAGAGAAGTTTCCTGAAAGTCTCGGAGCGATTCGGGGGATGGGTCTTATGATTGGGATCGATCTTAAAATTGATCCGTCAAGACTGAAAGAGGATATTTTAGAGGAACAGGTATTAGTGAACATCACTGCAAAAAATGTGCTGAGACTCCTGCCGCCGCTGATCATCAGGGAGGTGGAAATTCAGGAGTTTTTAAAGGCTCTTGAAAATGTTTTGAAAAAAACGGAGAGTAGTTTTATTCCCGATTAATGGTATATATTTTTGGTGGAATGTTACTGGAAAAATCAGGAAATATTTTAAGAAAAAAAGGTTGCCCGATAATACAGGGCAACCTTTTTGAAAGTTAAAGCAACTTTGTCATAATTCATTAATCAAACTTATCATAAAAGACTTTGTCGTCTTTTAAACCTTTTTCCACCAGGGCTTTTTCCGTAGAGTCAATCATCGGTGCACTTCCGCAGAGATAAGCTTCACATTCTCTTTCCGCCTTAGCTTCCAAATACTTGTCCACAAGGTCCGTAACTCTTCCAGTTTCACCGTCCCAGTCATCGCCTTCCTCCACTCGGGAAAGAACGGGGATGAATTCATAATCGTACATTTCTTCTTCCAGTTTTTTCATTTCCTCCACCATAAATAAATCTTCCGGTTTACGGGCACCGAAATAGTAGCGAACCCGTCGCTCTATGTTGTTTTCATTCATATAATGCAGGATGCTTCGAAGAGGGGCCATTCCCGTACCGATGGCCACCATATACATATCGCTGTCGGAGTCTTCGTTTAAGTAAAAGTCTCCGAAGGGGCCGTTGAAGATGACTTCATCGCCTTCAGACAAGTGTTCGTGGACATAGGTTGTAACCAGACCCTCTTCCACTAAGCCGATAATCAGATCAATTTGATCTTTTTGGCTGGGAGAGGAGGCCACGGAGTAGGCACGGAAAACCTCTTCCGCATTGCCCGGATAGGGCGGTGCTAAGAGTTGGACATATTGTCCGGGTTTAAACTCGATTTCCTGTCCATCGGTAATTTTGATTCGAAGATGCTTGATTTTTTCGGTTAAATCTTTGGAAAACACTACTTTACCTTGGAACTGCTTAACGTTAAACAGCTCATCGGGAATCTCGATTTTCATATCCTCTTTAACCTTCACCTGACAGGTAAGGCGGATATCATTTTCCTGATCTTCTTCTGTTAGGTAAGACAGTTCTGTGGCTAAGATCGGACCGCCGCCTTCGATCACCTTTGCTTTACAGTAACCGCAGCTTCCTTTTCCCCCACAGGCCGAGGGAATGAAAATTTTATTATCCACCAGGGCTCCTAAAATACTTTTGCCCCCCTCTACAATAAACTCCTTATCATTGTTGATGACAATTTTTTTCTCTCCGTAGTCAGCGATAAAAGCATTGGCAAAGGTGATCAATATGGCTAAAGTGGTGGTGATTCCTGTGATAATCAGTATTGTGGTTAAAATTGTAGTCATTTGGTCACCTCCATTATTGTATTGTGACGACACCGGAAAGGCCGATAAAGGCTAAGGCCATCAGTCCCGTGATAATTAAGGTTACGCCTGCTCCCTGTAATCCTTTAGGAATCGGGGCATTTTTGATCTTTTGACGAATAGCAGCTAAGGCCACAATTGCTAAGGTCCAACCAAGACCGGAACCGATACCGAAGGCTAAGGATTGAAGCAGGGTATACTCCCGGATAACCATGAATAGAGAAACCCCGAGGATAGCACAGTTAACCGTGATCAATGGAAGGAATATTCCAAGGGAATAATACAGTGTGGGAACATACCGCTCAATGATCATTTCCACCAATTGTACAAAGGCCGCTATGGTGATAATAAATACGATAAATCGTAGATATTCCAGACCGAAGGGTTCTAACAAATAGGTATAGATTAAGTAATTAATCACGGAGGTGCCGGTTAGAACAAAGGTTACTGCCTGACCAAGACCCAGAGAGGTTTTAATCTCTTTTGATACCGCAATAAAGGAGCACATCCCCAGGAAATTGGCTAAAATCATATTGTTGGTAAATATTGAGGCTATCAGAATCGTCATCGGATTAATATCCATTATTGAGCACCTCCCATTTTCTCTTCTTTAGTAGGAATATAGGTGTTGGCAAGCCATAGTATAATTCCGAGCATGAAGAAAGCTCCCGGAGGCATGATCATGAAGATCCAATT